>JALSSX010000280.1 GCA_026984055.1 Sedimenticola sp.
CCCTGTGAATACCTGCGTGTGTTCTCGCGCGCGGCGGAGGTCCGCACCCTGGACACGCCGGTCACCGGCAAGGAGGATGTCAATATCGAGGCCATCGAGCCACAAGGTTCCTACGCGGTGCGCATCGTCTTCGACGATGGTCACGACACCAGCATCTACTCCTGGGACACACTCTACGAACTCGGCGAGAAACAGGAAGAGAACTGGCGGGACTACCTGAAACGCCTGGAAGCCATCAGCTACCAGCGCAAGATCACTGGAGACGGGCCAAGACACATCAAACTGCTGTACTTCAACTATCTGGTGGAGAAACTCGGCAAGGAGGTCGAGGAAGAGCAGATTCCCGAATCGGTCGGCGACGTGGAAAGCCTGCTGAACTGGCTGCGCAAGCGTTACCGCGAACGCGGTTATCTGCTCATCGACGATCGCGTGCGCGTCACCGTGAACAAACAATTCGCCGAACCCTTCACCCGCATCGAGGATGGCGACGAAATCGGCATCGTGCCGAACTCGCCGAATTCACCATCGCCGGACTCACCTGCATGATGGGGAAATATCCAAGTCAAGGCACTGGAAATGCGCCGGCATTTTCAGCATTCCCCCACCGACACGTTCACGGCATTTCCGCAGACTGATCACAGGCAACTGACTCCGTACTTTCAAGCGAAGCCTGAACTGAATCCAGACGAGTACCTAAACTGTGATCTCAAGCAGGGTATTCATAGTAGATCACCCGCAAGAACGAAAGAACAGCGACAAAAAAATGTGTGCAGCCATATGAATGAAGATGCTGCAGAACAACCCTGAAAGGGTTCACAAATATCTCGAACACCCCAACATCCTGTTAATCATGTCCTATCATGATGCCGGGTTAATAATATGACGACGTCAGGTTCATACACGAGGTCAAGTTTCTCCATGATCGCAGCCTCCCGCCAAATCCAATCGGTGCTTCCATCACGCTTGCTGTTGGTGTTGATGGTGATCAGCCTGTTACAGGCCTGCGCCACATCCTCTCCGTTTCATCTGCAAAAATCCCGGCCGTTGACGCCAGCCGAGCTGCTAGCCGACGCCGAGACGGGTTCGACGGACGAGCTCGATGCCCGCGTCGCGGTATTACCGCGCGACAAGGCCACACAGATGTTCGGCGCCGACATCGGTTCACGCTGGATCCACGCCCTGTGGGTGGAAATGGACAACCGCAGCAACCATCCTCACTGGCTATTGCAACCATCGCTGGACCCAGACTATCTGTCACCAGCCGAGGTCGCCTACCGCTTTCGCGGCGCGCTGAACGATATGGATTACGCCACACTGTTGAAGCGCCTGGAGGAACACAGCTTTCGCAACCCGATCCACGGACATGCCAAGCGTGCTGGCTTCATCTTCGTCAGTACCGACGCGCTGGATCGCGAAGCCGATATCACGATCATCGGCCGGGACGATGTGCTCGAACTGCCGGTCTATCTGCCACGCCCCGAGATCCTCACCGACGACATGCCGGATATCCACAGGCGCTACCCGGCCACCGCAATCAAGCATCTGAGCTTGATACAACTGCGCGCCGAACTACTGACGGTCGGCTGCTGCACGACGAATAAAGCCGCCAACAAGTCCGGCGACCCATTGAACCTCGTCATCATCGCAAAGCCCGATGCATTGCACTTCGCGCTGACCTCGCGCGGCTGGCATCCAGCGGAGAAGAACTACGCGGGTTCGATCAAGAAGACCATTGCGTCCTTCATACTTGGCCAAAAGTACACCTATTCGCCGGTCAGCCCGCTGTATACCTTCGGTCGCAAACAGGACATGGCGATGCAGAAGGCGCGCAACTCCATAGACCAGCGCAACCACCTGCGCCTGTGGCTGACCCCATGGTTGGTGAAGGATGCAAACGTCTGGGTCGGCCAGATCAGCCGTGACATCGGCGTGCGCTTCACCACCAAGACACCAATCTTCGTCACCCACAAGATCGACCCGGATACCGACGAGGCAAGGAATTATCTAATCGAGGATCTGTTGCTGTCCGGCCAGGTAGTGCGTTTCGGCTACATCGAAGGACTCGGAGCATCCTCCCGGAAGCACCCGCGTTTCAATCTGACCGGCGACCCCTACTTCACCGACGGCCTGCGCGCGGTGCTGTTTCTGGAGCGCGGCAAGCAACCGGCTCGCTCGCATCTATCGAGACGCCAGATTCGCTTCCTGAACTGGGACCATTCCGAAACATCGCGCGACGCACGACATATCGATCCCACGGCGGTTCACCGTTGAATTGCCATCACATCGCCACATGGCTGCTCGGTGGCTTGCTCGCGACGCTGCCGGCGGGTTTGTTCGCGCGATCTGGCGTCGCCGATCCGCCGGTCTCCGCGAAGACGCCCGAAACCGTCGTGCTACTGCACGGGCTGGGTCGCGCCTCTGACGCAATGGACTCTATCGCCAAGCGACTGCGCAAGGCCGGCTACGAGGTCATCGGCATCGACTACCCCTCGCGCAAACTGCCGGAGAACGCACTGCTCGCACTGATTCGCCACCGAGTGATCAGCTGTTGCGCCTACAAGCGCCGGGTACATTTCGTCGGCCACTCGCTCGGCGGACTACTGATTCGCGGCCTGCTGGAAAGCCGACCCCTGAACAACCTCGGACGCGTCGTGCTGCTGGGCACGCCAAATCACGGCAGCGAACTGGCGGACAGACTGAAGGCCGCCGACCTGGAGTGGGTGAACGTCATCGCTGGACCGACGGCACTGCGCCTCGGCACCGACGCCAACAGCTTTCCGAATCGCCTGAAGGCGCCCTACTACGAAATTGGCGTAATCGCCGGCAACCGCAGCTTGAACCCGATCGGTTCCTGGCTGATCCCTGGTCCGGACGACGGCATGGTATCCATCGCCAGTACCCGACTGACGGGCATGAGCGACTTCCTGATCGCGCCGGCGGATCACATTCTGATGCGCTACAGTAAGCGCATCGCCTCGGCTATCATCCACTTCCTGCGACACGGACGCTTTCCGCTGGAGGACGGCTCACAATGAAGCGCTTCATCAGACTGTCGATCATACTGTTACTGCTGACCGGCTGCTCGACGCCGACGGTCAAAAATGCCGACACACGCGCCTGGATACCCGGTTCATCAGTATTCGGCCCGCCGAAGGATTTCATCGGCAGCCCGCTTCCCGACATCGGTCGCAATGGCCTGTTTCCGACGCGCGTCAGCCGCATCGCCATCCTGTCGAATGGCGATGTTTCCTTCACCGCGCGCATACAATCGCTGGAGAAAGCAGATACCTCCATTCGTATCCAGGCGTTGATCTTCAATGGCGACGAAGCCGGACTGGCGATCGCCGACCTGTTGAAGCGCAAGAAACTCCAGGGGCTGGATGTGCGCGTCATCGTCGACGCCTTCTCCAACCCATCGTTGCAGACGCAGCGACTCTACTTCGATCTGAAACAGTGGGGCATCGAAGTTGAAGGCTATGAAGCCATGCTCCTACAGTGGATCAACGAAGTGCCAATCCCAAAGCTGATGCCACACTACGACCCGAATCGCCTGGACAAGCGCTTCCATGAAAAGATGTGGATCATCGACGGCGAGACCGATCACGGCGTCGCCATCACCGGTGGGCTGAACGTCGGCAACGAATATTTCCGCATCGATCCGCAAACGCCCCACGGCTACTGGCGCGATCAGGATGTCATCGTCAAGGGTGGCGTGATAAAAGACATGGTCGCCGCCTTCGATCGAAATTTTCACTACTTCACCGACATCAAGAAAAGCCGTGGCGTCCTGAACACCAATCTGTATTGGAAGGTAACCCGCGCGGTATTGGACAAGACCGGCCACGTCCGATTCCATTTCAATACCGACCCACGCCTCGTCGAACGGGTAAAGGCACTCGCGCGAAACAAACTGAAGTTGGATTTCCATCCCGCCCGCTCACGCTTCTTCCAAAGTCGCCCACGCTTTCAGGAACACACGATCGAGCAAGCCTACCTGCAACTGATCACCGCCGCGAAACGGGAGATCCTGATCGCCAACGCTTACTTCGTGCCAAGCCGCGCCATCATGGACGCCCTGATGAATGCCACCCGCCGCTGCGTTGCCATCTCGCTGATCAGTAACAGCCCAGAAACCAACGACCTACCCGAGATCACCATGGTCGGGCGCGGCTACTACAAAACCCTGCTCGCGGTAAACCGCGAGCCGCGCGTGCGCCAATGCAGACATCGGCGCGCCGGCCTGCATATCCACGAATGGCTGGGACGGCTACGTAACGAAAGCACCCAGCGCGAAGGCACCATGCACAGTAAATACGCCGTGTTCGACCGCCGCACCAGCCTGGTCGGCTCCTACAACCTCGACCCGCGTAGCGCCAGACTAAACAGCGAAAGCGCGCTGGTATTCGAAAGCCCGATACTCGCCCGCCAGCTCGCTGACCTATTCGAGTACAACGACCTGCCGAGAAGCGACCCCGTCACCCTGGACGAAGCCGAGTATTTCACTCATCCCGACGAGATCATCTATCGGCTGCGCAAATCCTTTGGCGAACTATTCGAGCAGCAGCTTTAACCCGGATTTCTCACCCGTTCACTACTGCGACCGCCCAATGCGATTTCCCGGTTCCTTCATTTTCAATGACTTGCCGTCATCGAAAATGGCGGTACATCCCTGTACCGCACACAGACCATTGAAAAATGCCATTTTTCAATGGTCTGCTAACTTTCATGAAGGGATACAGCCATGGCCAACCAAACGTCGAATCTTGGCGAGATGATTCATAGCACCACCTTCAGGTCGATTGCTCAGTTCATCGCCGCCTTGATGAAGCACCGTTGATCGTCACTGACCGCACCGGCCATGACTTCGGCGACGTTACCACCGAACATCGAACCCAACAGGCTGGCGTTCATCGCGCCGATGTAGGTTTTGCCATCGCCCTTCCGATAGACCGAAATCGTACACGGCATCATCACCGAGACGATCTTGCTGGCATCATCCTTGAGAATATTAAAGGCATGATTAGCTTGGCACAGATTGACCAACATCACCGGCGGCAGGTCACCGCCACCATGCTTCTTGATGGATTTGTGCAACGGCTTGATGCTCGCTACCACCCAGCCCTTGGCCAACGCAGCGGCCTTGAGCTTTTCGACCGTCTGCTCCACGCTGTTGGGACTCTGATACTCCTTCAGCATCATGCCCGGCGCCATTTTCCAGCCAACGATGCCCAACAAGGCCGCGCCGACGATCAGGCCCACGATAAAGGATCCCAGTTTCATCTTCATTCTCCTCCGGTGAAATGGCGAGATTGCCACTCTTATTTTCATTTTGTATCAATAACGCCACAGTTGAGCATGACCTAATATCGGAAACTTTAATGGGGATCAAGGCGGATGGATAGTTCGCGGGAAATTGACATAGCGCAAGAAAAGTCACAAAAATCCGGATACCGCCGACGGAAAAAGCAAGACATATCTGCTGGGCCGAGGATTTCATGCGATTTGAGGCAACAGCCCTGCACCGGGAAGGTGCTCAACGATGTCGGGGATCCCATGCATCCCGCAATCTGTCACCGACGATATTCACCGCCAACACCACGATAAAGATCGCCAGCCCCGGTGCGGCGACCAAGTGCGGCGCAACCAGCATATAACGCGCACCATCGCGAATCATGCTGCCCCAGGAGGCATCGGGTGGTTGCATGCCGAGTCCGAGAAAAGACAGACCGGCCTCGGCGACGACCACGCTGGCGACGCCAAAGGTAGCCTCGACCAATAGGGGCGCCGCGGCCAATGGCAGCAGATGGCGCAGGACGATGACGCCTTCGCCGACGCCCAATGCCTTTGCGGCCAGCACATGTTCGCTGGTCTTCAGTGATAGAATCTGCGCCCGCGCGAGTCGCGCATAACCCACCCAGCCGACCACCGACAGAGCGATCACCAGGTTGTTCAGCCCCGGCCCGAGAATGCTCGCCAGCGCAATCGCCAGCAAGATACCCGGAAAGGCCATCAACAGATCGACAAGGAGACTCAGCAGGCGATCCAGCCAGCCACCACGCCACGCCGCCATGGCGCCGAGCAGACTGCCGAGTATCGCGCTGATCAGGATTACACTGAAGGCGACATGGAACGCAGTGCCCGCACCGGCGATCAGGCGCGCCGCCACCGGTCGGCCAAGCGCATCGGCGCCGAACCAGTCAGCCGCACCAGGCGGCCGCAGAATCGCTTGCAGATCGATCTGGTTTGGATCGATCGCCAGTCGCGCGCCGAATAGCGCCAGAAACGCCCAGACCGCCAGAATCAGCCACGGCCAGGCCCGCCAGCCGAAGTGATTCATTCGGAAGACCCGAGACGAATGCGTGGATCGACCCAGGCATAGGCAAGATCGGTGACCAGATTCACCAGCACATAGCTCAAGCTGATCAACAGCACGCAACCCTGCACGATCGGATAGTCGCGCTTCTGGATGGATTCGATCATCAGCGAACCGATACCGGGCCAGGAGAAAACCGTCTCGGTCACCACCGCGCCGCCGAGCAAGGCACCAAGTTGCAGGCCGATCAGAGTCAACACCGGCAGCCAGGCGTTGCGCAATGCATGCCGCCAGATCACCGCGCGCGGCCCTAGCCCCTTGGCTCGGGCGGTACGGATATAGTCTTCGCGCAACACTTCGAGCAGACTGCCGCGCACCATGCGCGCGGTGATTGCGGCCATGCCACTACCCAGCGTCAGCGCCGGTAACAGCAGGCTGGAAAAGCCCATGCGACCACTGACCGGGGTCCAGCCCAGCCATAGCGAGAATACCAGGATCAACAAGGGTCCCAACAAGAAGTTTGGCACCGATACACCGATCAGCGAGAAGGTCATCGCGGTGGCATCCCGCGCCCGGCCGTGATGCAACGCGGCGCTGATGCCCAGTGGAATCGCCAGCAGGATGGCAAACAGCAGTGCCGCCAACGTCAATTCCACCGTGGCCGGCAGGCGCTCGACAAGCAGCTCGGCGACAGCGCGACCACTGTGAATGGATGTGCCCAGCTCGCCGCGTGCCAAACCGCCGAGATAGGCGCCAAATTGGACTGGCAACGGCCGGTCCAGCCCAAGGCGCGCGCGCAATGCTTCGCGATCCGCCGCCTGGGCATGCTCACCGAGCATCACCTCGATCGGATCACCTGGGATCAGGTGGATCAGCAGAAACACCAGGCAGGATGCGCCGAACATCACCAGCAGCAGATGTCCGAAGCGCCGCGCAAACCAGCCAATCATCAGGCAATATCCACGCGCATGCCACGATGCACTCGGGGAAACAGATCGAGTAGATCGGCATTACGCATGCGAATGCAACCGTGCGATCCGGGCTCGCCCATCGCCACCGAATCCGGGGAACCGTGGATATAGATGAAGCGTCGCCGGGTATCAACCTCGCCACCGCGATTACGCCCTGGCTCGCAGCCGCCGAGCCACAGGATGCGCGTAAGTATCCAATCGCGACCGGGAAAGCGCTCGGCCAGTTCCGGCGTATAGACCTCTCCAGTCGGTCGCCGGCCGACGAACACCGTGTTCTCGGCGCAACCATCACCAATCTTCAGCACGATGCGATGTTGCCCGCGAGGCGTGCATTCCGAGCCAAAACACTCGCCCACGCCATTACCCGCGGTCGACACCGGATACTCCAATCGTGATCGTTCCTGCTCCAATAGTTGCAATCGCTGCGCCTGGATATCGATGCGCAACCGGGCTACCCGACTCATGCTCCCGTGGGTTTCCTCGAAACCATCAACAGCCACAGATAGCCGCCCACGCCAGCGAGTAACGAAGCGACGAGAATACCCGTCTTGGCCATCAGCAGATTCTCCGGCTGGCTGGCGAAGGCCAGCTCGGCGATAAAGATCGACATCGTGAAACCGATGCCACCGAGCAGCGCGACGCCGGCCAACTGAGTGAACGATGTGTTCGCCGGTAACTGTCCAAACCCCAGTTTCAGCGCAATCCAGCAGCTACCGGCGATACCGAGAAATTTGCCGAGCACCAGGCCAGCGATGACGCCAAAGGTCACCGGATGGGTGAAGGTGCCGGACAAGGCCGAGAAATCGATCGGTACGCCAGCGTTGATCAGCGCAAATAGCGGTATCACCAGATAGGCCACCGGCATGTGCCACTGATGTTCCAGGCGCTGCAATGGCGCCTGAACCTTCAACACACCGTTTTCCAGCGTTTGTACGATGCCGCGCTGCGCCTCGTTGGTCAGGATATTCTCACCAGGACGATACTCGGCGTCGAAACGTCCCAGCAGGTGCTTCATGCGCTTGCTGAACAGACGCGGATCGAACTTTGGATAGGCCGGGATGGTAAACGCAGCGATGACGCCCGCCAGGGTGGCATGCACCCCGGATGTCAACAACGCCATCCATAACAGGATGGCGACCAGGAAATACGGCAGCGGCTTGCGAATGCCAAACAGATTGAAGCTGACTAGCACGCCGGTCAGCAAAGCCGCAACCGCCAGTGCCGACCACGACAGTTCTGCGGTGTAGAACAGTGCGATCACCAGCACCGCGCCCAGATCGTCGACGATCGCCAAGGCGACCAGAAAGGTGATCAGCGATTTCGGCACGCGGCCCGCGAGCAAGGCCAACGCACCCACCGCAAAAGCGATGTCGGTCGCCATCGGAATGCCCCAGCCCTTCGCGGTGGCGCCATCCGGATTCAGCAGCAGATACAGCAACGCCGGTACCAGCATGCCGCCGATGGCCGCAATGATCGGCAGGATGGCATGCCGCAGGTCGGACAGCTCGCCGACCAGGATCTCGCGTTTCAGTTCCAGGCCAACGACAAAAAAGAAGAACATCATCAGGCCGTCGTTGACCCAGTGCTGCAACGACATCTTCAGCGCGTGATCGCCGAAGCTGAAGCCCAGCTTGGTGTGTATCAGATGCAGATAGGTATCGGCATACCGGCCATTGGCGAGAAACAACGCAATCACCGCGCAGATCATCAGCAGCATGCCGCTGGTGGTCTGACGGTGGATGAACTCATCGAACGGCGTCAGAACCCTGTCGAAGGCCCGCTCCCACGGCGCGTAGAAAACCTGCCATCTCGATGGCTTCATCTGTTTGTCGCCGGTCATAAAGATTGTCTCCACGGAACAGAAATCTGGAACCCGCTATTCTGCCCGCCAAACCGGCGGGAAACCAGCACGGATCGGTCGCGCTCGGAATAGCGTCATTCAACCACGCATCACTTTGATTGACGGGGTTGGGGACCGGGTCCCGCCCAAGGAGGGAAAAGGCGCTATCCGCAAGAGCACCGCGACAGGCGCCAGCAACGTATTCATGATGAGAATGCATCCACACGTGGGAGCAGGAATGTCATGGCGCGCGAAACGCTGAATTCCGCGAGCGGTTCGAACACATGCAGCGGCGCGTGGAGAGGGATCTTTATGTGTCACGACCAGCCAATATCAGGAGCAAGGCACTGGAAATGCCCCCGGCACTTCCAGCATTCCCAACTTTCCCATGGGTTGGGCCACATGCCTCACCGGTTGGCGAGATGATCGCGCGGGACTGCCGCCGCGCCCTTCTTCATCACCTTGCCCTCGGCAGCACGCCTGCGTCGCGCCTCCTTCGGGTCGGCGATCAACGGTCGATAGATCTCGACCCTGTCGCCGGGATTCAGTACCGCATCGAGTTTGCTCAGCTTACCGAAGATACCGACCTTATTCTTGCGCAGATCAATCATCGGGAAACGCTGTAGAATGCCCGACTGGTGGATCGCCTCCTCTAGCGTCGCGCCGCGACGCACTTCCAGCGGGATGATCGCCTGTTCGTTGGGCAATGCAAAAGCGACCTCCACCCTCATCTTGCCACTCTCTTGTTCAGTCACGGTACACCTCGTCGGCGCGTTTGCAAAATGAATCCACCAAGCTATTGGCAATCTGACCGAATACCGCGCCAAACGCCATGTTGATCAACCGACCGGAGAATTCGAATTCGAGATGTAGCGCCACCTTGCAGGCATTCTCGCCGAGTCCGGTGAATTCCCAGGCGCCCTCCAATTTACGGAACGGCCCGTCACGCAATTTGATCTCGACGCGCTGGTTTTCCACCAGCCGGTTACAGGTAGAAAAGGTCTGGCTGATGCCGAGATTGCTCACCGTCAGCTCGCCACACACTTCATCCGGGGTGCGGCTCAGCAGCCGCGACTTGCTGCACCATGGCAGAAAATCCTGATAGTGTTCGACTTCGATCACCAAGCGGTACATTTGCGCTGGCGCATGCCGTACCAACGCACTCTTTTCGACGATAGGCAATCAGAATACTCCCAAGGCATTCAGCATGACGATGAATACCGCCAGTGGTGTGACGTAACGGACCAGGAAGCGCCAAATCCCATAGAGCGCGGGGTGCGCCAGGTTCAACTCGTCCTCGCTGGCCGCGCGACTCATCAGCCAACCGGCGAATATTGCGATCAGCACGCCACCCAATGGCAACATGATATTCGCGGTCAAGTAGTCGAGCAGGTCGAAGAAGGTCTTGCCGAACAACTTGTAGTGATCCCCAGACCAGAGATTGAACGAGAATATCGTGCCGACGCCGACCAGCCAGACGACGATGCCGGATATCACCGATGCCCGCAAGCGGCTATGGCCCTTGTTCTCCACCAGCCAGGCAACCGCCGGCTCGATCAACGAGATCGCCGAGGTCCACGCGGCAAACACCAGCAACACGAAGAATAGCGTGCCGAACAACTGTCCGTAGGGCATGTGGCCGAACGCCAGCGGCAGGGTCTGGAAGATCAAGCCGGGACCGGAACCCGGCTCCAGCCCGTTGGCGAACACGATCGGGAAGATCGCCATGCCGGCAAGCAAGGCGACACTGGTATCGGCGATCGCGATCCATATCGAGGCCGCCGCGATGGAGGCTCTCTTCGGCATATACGAGCCATAGACCATGATCGCGCCCATGCCCAGGCTCAGGGTGAAGAAGGCATGCCCCATGGCAATCAATAAGGGTTGCCAACTAAACTCGCAGATCCGCGCGCCGTCGATCGTCTCGCAGGCATGGAACACCTCGCCGAAACGCATCGAAAACAGGAAATCCAACCCCCTGTCGAAGGCGCCGGTGTTCATTGCGTACCCCACCATCACCAACATCAGCACGAATAGCATCGGCATCAGCCAGCGTACCGCCTGCTCCAGGCCGTTTTTCACTCCCTGGGCGACGACGAGCATGGTCATGAACATGAAGATACTGTGCCAGGCGAGCAGTTTCTCTGGACTGCCGACCAGGCCGCCGAACAGATCGCCAACACCCTTGGCATCCAGGCCATTGAACAGCCCGGCCCCGGCGCGAAACACATAGGCCAACGCCCAACCGGCGATGACGCTGTAATAGGATAGAATCAGCACCCCGGCGAGCACGCCCATCCAGCCGAGCAGCCCCCAGGCCGGATTCAGGCCATCGGCGGCGGCTAGATCGCGCATCGTGTTGATCGGGCTCTTGCGGCCGCGTCGGCCCAACATAATCTCGGCCATCATGATCGGAATGCCGATCGCCAGGATGCACACCAGATACATCAGCACGAAGGCGCCACCGCCGTTCTCGCCGGTGATATAGGGAAATTTCCAAATGTTCCCCAAGCCAACGGCGGAACCCGCCGCCGCGAGGATGAACATCAGTCGGGAGGACCATTGTCCGTGGATGGATTTTTTTTCTGTCGTCATGGGTCTCAGCCATCGTCCGTTATTGCAAGCCTCGCATTCTCAATGAAATTCGCGCTGATCTCAATCCTGGGAAAAATGGTAAGATCGCGCCCATGGCAAAAAAAGGCAAAAAACGCGCAAGACACGGCGGCAAGACGATCGCCGTCAACAAGAAGGCGGGCTTCGAATATTTCATCGAGGAACGCTTCGAGGCCGGACTGGTGCTGCAAGGTTGGGAGGTCAAGAGCCTGCGCGCCGGCAAGGTGCAGATCATGGAAGGCTACGTCACCGTGAAGGACCACGAAGCCTTTCTGTTCGGCGCGCTGATCACGCCACTGCCGACCGTCTCGACGCACTACGTCCCCGATCCGCGACGTACGCGCAAACTGCTTTTGCACCGACATGAACTCAATCGCCTGATCGGTGTGGTGGAGCGCAAGGGCTATACCCTGGTGCCAGTCTCGCTGTATTGGAAGAACGGCCGCGCCAAGCTGGAGATCGGCCTGGCGAAAGGTAAGAAGCAACATGACAAGCGCGCCAGCGAGAAAGAGCGCGACTGGAAGCGCGACAAGGCACGAATGCTGAAGGATCTTCGATGAACATGGACGGGCCGAAACAACCGGCGCGCCACGCGGCAGGACGCGCGCGTACATCGCTACTCGCCTGGCTGTTACTGTTGATCGCTGGTGTTGCCTATCTGAAATGGCAAGGCGCCGTGATATCCGACATCCTCGGGCATACTCCTGGCGCGCCACCCGTCAGTCAATCCGTGGATGCGCATTGACCGGCGGTCGCCGATATGATCGCACGGGGCCTTGAATTTACAAGGGAGTTTACGAAGGGGCGGAATACCCGGGTATCTTTCCAAGAGAGTATTCGCGATTTCTGATATACTTTCGGATTGGCTTCTTTGCCACCTCCTCGCCCGCTCTACAGGTACACCCCGCACATGCCAGACCCCAATATCCTACCCGGTTTCGATGAACTGGAACTCGATCCGCGTCTCCTCCAGGCTGTCCAGGATGTCGGCTACGAAACCCCGTCACCCATTCAGGCAGCCTGTATTCCCCCCCTGCTGGCAGGCAAGGATCTGCTCGGTCAAGCCCAGACCGGCACAGGCAAGACCGCCGCGTTCGCATTGCCGCTGTTGTCACGCATCGACCTGGGCAAGGCAGCACCACAACTGCTGATACTGGCGCCGACCCGTGAGCTGGCCATCCAGGTCGCCGAGGCGTTTCAGAGCTACGCCCGCCATCTACCGGGCTTCCATGTGTTGCCAATCTATGGTGGCCAGTCCTACGGTCTGCAACTGAGGCCACTGAAGCGCGGCGTGCATGTCGTCGTCGGAACGCCGGGACGGGTAATGGACCACATCCGGCGTGGCACCTTGCAGCTCGACAAGCTGCAAGCGCTGGTCCTCGACGAAGCCGACGAGATGCTGCGCATGGGCTTCATCGACGATGTCGAATGGATACTCGAACACACCCCACAGGAACGCCAAATCGCGCTGTTCTCGGCAACCATGCCGGATGTCATCCGCAAGGTGGCGAGAAAGCATCTGAACAAGCCGGAAGAGGTGCGCATCGCAAGCAAGACGACCACCGCCGACACCATCCGCCAGCGGTACTGGCAGGTCAGCGGCCTGCACAAGTTGGATGCCCTGACGCGCATCCTGGAGAGCGAGGACTTCGACGCCATGCTGGTGTTCGTGCGCACCAAGACCTCGACCGTGGATCTGGCCGAGAAACTATCGGCGCGCGGCCATGCCTGCGAGGCGCTGAACGGCGACATTCCGCAGGCGAATCGCGAGAAGATCGTTGACCGTCTAAAGCGCGGCAAGCTGGATATTCTGGTCGCCACCGACGTGGTCGCGCGTGGCCTCGACGTGGAGCGCATCAGCCATGTCATCAACTACGACATCCCCTATGACGTGGAATCGTACACACATCGCATCGGACGCACCGGGCGCGCCGGGCGCAAAGGCGACGCCATCCTGTTCATCGCGCCGCGCGAACGCCGCCTGCTACGCACTTTCGAGCGGCATACCCGTCAACCGATCGAGGCGATGCAGATGCCCTCGACCAGCGAGATCAACATAAAACGCATGGACCGCTTCAAGCAGCGCATCAGCGACACCCTAGCCAGCAATGACTTGGACATTTTCACCCAGGTGGTCGGTGACTATCAGCAAGAACACGACACCGACCCGCTGTTAATCGCCGCCGCACTCGCGAAACTTGCCCAGGGCGAGACGCCGCTGCTGCTCAGCGACAGACCACAGCGTAAAAAGGCAGACAAAAGAGAACGCGCCGAGCGGCCGGGCACAAACAAGCGCACCGAGAAACGCAACCGGCCAGTCAAGGATGCCCCGTCCAGCAAAGCCTTGCCATTAAGCGAATTCCCGGATATCCCGATGGAGCGTTACCGTCTCGACGTCGGTTATCAACAGAACGTCAAGCCGGGGAACATAGTCGGCGCAATCGCTAACGAGGCTGAGATCGAAAGCTGCTACATCGGCCATATCGAGATTCACGATGACTTCTCGACCGTGGACCTGCCCGAGGGCATGCCGCCGGAAACGCTGAACACACTGAAAAAGGCCTGGGTCTGTGGCCAGCGCCTGAACCTGCGCAAGTACAGCGACAAACCCAGCAAGAGGAAAGGCCCGAAACATGCCGGCAAGGCAAGAAAGCGGACCTAGCAGGCCGTTGAAAAAGTCCTTCCATGGACTTTTTCAACGACGGAACCGGAAAATGCAACTTCCCGGTTCCTTCATTGTACCGCACACAGGCCGCGTGTCTCACCGGATTCAGAGATCAGCCACAATGTTACCGCGGACGGACCACAGACGACCGGCTGCGTACTTCACGTTGACCGGCTATCGATCAAGGCTGGCAAGCACAGAAGACGTTTCATCCCGCTCGCTACCAGGCCAGGGCAACAACGTACTGCACAGCGCCACCAAGGCGAGCGCCCATACGATGGCTGCGCCGCTGGGCAAATCCCACCAAGCCGAGGCCAATAGGCCGGCCGCGTAACCCAAGGCACCAATCGCGTAGGCGCGCCACAGCCCGGCGCGGCCCTGCTGGCGCCGACGCACCGCAAGCGCCGGTACGATCAGGCTGGCGAACACCAAATACACGCCGACCAGTTGTACCGAGGCAGTCACCGCCAGGGCGAACACCAGATAGAAGCCGAAGCCGTGGCGCAACGCGGGAAAACGCCACCTTACCAGCAACAGCAAGGCATACAACGCCGCCACCCAGGCAATATGCGGCCATTCCACCCACAGGATTTGACCAGACAACAGGTGCGCGATACGTTCGCCGGCGTGCGCGTCATGGCTCAGCACCAGTACCGCCGCGCTGGCGGCAAGGACGAACACACTACCGATCACAGCCTCCTGGGCGTCGCGCCAATGGCGTTCCACCCAATGCAGGAAGAAAACCGCTGCGAGCGCCGCCAGTCCCGCGCCCAACTGTACCACCCAGTGCTGATCACCCATGCCGAGCACTTCCGCGAACAACGCGCCGAGAGCCGCTACCTGGGCCACGGCGAGATCAAGGAAAATGATGCCACGGCGTAACACTTCTCTGCCCAGCGGCACATGCAAGACGAGGATCAGCAAACCAGCGATGAACGCCGGGGTAAGGATGTCGAGGTCGATCATTCAAGCGCTCCGACGAGGCGTTTCAACGTCACATCGAACAGGCCGAACAGATCACCCGCGCCATCCGCGCCTCCAACAGTGAACGGCAGCTCGACCACCGGCACGTCCAGTTTATTCGCCAGCCATCGCGCCGGACGGGGATCCATCATCGCGGCGCGCACGATCATGGCGGGCGGCTGATTGGCCAATCGAGTGGTCAGTTCGGCAAGGTGCGCCGGAGTCGGCGGCAGGCCTGGCTTCGGTTCCAGCTCACCGAGGCGGTGGATACCCAGCCAGTCTTCAAGATAGACCCACTGGTCGTGGTATACCACCCAACCCTTGCCACGCAGCGCCTCGCCCTGCTTCCGCCAGCGCTGTATCGCGGCGGTCCAGCGCGCCGCGAAGTCTTGGTAATGATGCTGGTAGTCCGCGGAGCCAGCAGGATCGATCTCGGCCAAGCGTTTTTCCAGCGCTGTCGCAACCTGGGCGAGACGACGTGGGTCGGTGTTAATATGAGGATTACCGGAGGCATGCACATCGCCATTGGCGCGTGTGAGCTGGCGTGGAATCTCCAGCCGTTGCACCTGCTCAGCAGCCATGAACAGGCCCGGACTGCCGTTTCGGATGCGTGCGTTGCCAGCTTTGCGCAGCAACACGGGCAACCAGCCGATCTCCAATTCCGCGCCGGTGCAAACCGCCAGGTCGGCGCGTCGAAGATGTGAGATGAGGGCCGGTCGGGCCTGCACATGGTGGGGATCTTGCAGGGCATTGGTGGCGGTATAGACCTTTACTCTATCGCCGCCGATTTCCCGCACCAAGGCGCCCCATTCCGGTTCGCAGGCAAATACCGACAAGGCGGCCTGGCTGGGCTGGCTGAGTACGATGAAGACGAGGGAAAGAATGACACGTTGCATGATGAAACACTCCTCAGTACGTATGCGCGCCATGGGCGCCCAGGCTCATGATGTATTGCAAAGTCCATGCATTGTTCGCTTGCCGCGTGGACTTGTCATAGGTGTATTGCAGGCGCAAGCGGCTGAACTCGCTGTTAGACCAGTCCAGCATCAGGCTGTAATCACGTGGATCATGCCCCAGTGGATCGAGCGCGCCGCCAGCCAGCGCCGCGCCCGGATCGTCGGCATTCAAACCAGCGATACGCGAGCCGAAGCGCCACTGTGGCATAAACTGATACACTGCTTGCACATACCAACCACGTTGCCTGCCGGAATAAGGGAGGGCAGTTCCGCCATTCGGAGTGAAGTCGCCATCCTCGTCACGCCAGAAAAACTCGCCCTGTAACTTGAAGTTGCGTAACGTCGGATCACCATTGGGCGCCCATTTCCAAATGGCATCGGCAATCCATAGATGGCTGTCCCCACTGAAGCTATCCTCGGCGCCCGGGTCGCCACTGAGGCGTTCGTCCGCGCGCGCATCCAGATAGGAGAGTCCGGCCTGCCAACTGCCGGAGAATCCGATATCGTCGCCCAGTGTAAGATATGCGGTCCAGGCCCCCATGCCGGCATGGCCAGCGCCAGCAGCCGGAAACTGTCCGCCGCGCAGATATTCACCACCGAATTCGAGATACCTATCGGTTGGCGCTACCCAGGCGAAACCGACGCCATCGTCCTTGTAAGCGCCATTTAGCATCAGGCGATAAGGCAGTGGGCGATCGGCGAAATCGTCGGTATGTGCATGCCTTGGATTCAGATAGCCGATGTTGGAAAGAAAGCGGCCACCCTTCAACCGCATGCCGTTGCCAATCGCGGCTTCCAGGAAAGCCTCCTCCAACTCTATCGAGGTCTCGCCGTCGTCATCCGCCAGTGAAGCCGTCAGTTTGCCACTGAAGCGATTGTCTATATCGGCGGATAAACTGATCTCCGACTCGCCCAGACTGAGGCCTTCGGCACCCGGCGCGGATTCTCCACCACCAAGAAAACCCGGCACATTGCCGGCGGGATTGGAGTAAGAACGCAAAGCGCCACTCAGGACCACGCCAATCGATGGATTGAAGGCACTAGCGGCCGCCACCGGAGTCGGCGTGGGCGCCGGCAGACTTACCGGCTGACTGGGTTGCTCGGACTGGGTCGGTGCCTCAGCCTTTTCAGCTTGAGTCAGACGCGCCTCCAGCGTATCGATACGGGCTTCGTAATCGTGCCGCAATTGTTGAATCATGGCCTTCAGCTCAGCGACATCCTGATCGCTGGCAGCGTGGGAAACCATGGGTAAAAAAACACTGGTGGAGATTGCAAGCGAGCCACAGACACGCGCCATCGCCACCCGCAAGGGGAAGGAATGCATGAGAGTTCTCCAGTTTGTAACGAGACAAAGGGACGCTGACGTCCTTTACACGGGGAGGCGTCTCAGCACGGCGGAGCGCGGCTGGCATAGGCGCTGAAATCGGTTTGCCGCCAAGATGGTATTTGACGGACATAAACGATGGGCGTCTGAATGGGCGAAGGCGGCAGACTCGGCAAGGATAAGCTGGCATGGTCGAGTCCATGCCCGGCCAGACAGAGTCTGCAATGCGGATTCTCGCCAGCGCCAAGATGATGTAATCCATGCACCACCAACAGGGTTTGCGACACCACCAGCAATGCGGCGAGCAACCAGCGCCGCCAATGCGCCTGGAGCGACGGCTCGGTGCTGGATGGAGTAGAAGTCATAGTGACGTGGGATGCATGAATCGGGCCTATGGGATATCGAAAAATTCCTTACATGGAATTTTCTCGTCCCAAAGAGAAAATACGATTGCCTCTTTGCTCACATTTTCCATCACTTATCGTGACCGAAAAGGGTGGGATATCCCTGTCTCGCTCGGGCATCTCGATTTTTCGAGATGCCCTTAACAGGCCATTGAAAAATGGCATTTTCCAATGGCCTGTGTGCGCTACAGAGAGGCACCGCCATTTTCGATGACGGCAAATCATGGAAAATGAAGGAACCGGGGAAATCGTATTTTCCGGTTCCGTCGCTGAAGAAGTCCATGGAAGGACTTTTCAACAGCCTGTTACAGATCATACCCAAGCCAAGCACTCACAGCGTGAATCCTCTCTGCATGGACAGCAAGAACTCCAGCGGCGGATGCCGCGAGAAACAGTTGAGGAGGTCAATAATTGGTCGGGGCGAGAGGATTCGAACCTCCGACCCCCGCAACCCCATTGCGGTGCGCTACCAAACTGCGCTACGCCCCGATCAGAACCCGGCATGCTAGGGATATATCCATCAGCTGTCAAGCAGCTTCAGCTTTTCAGTATGACCAGCACTTCTTCCAGTTCCGCGAGAAGCTGCTTGATGATCTCGTGGCTCTGTATCCGATCGGCGGCGGGCGACTCGTCAGAGAGCTGCTGGCGCGCGCCGCCGATGGTGAAGCCCTGTTCGTACAGCAAGCTGCGGATCTGGCGCACGACCATGACATCGTGACGTTGATAATAACGACGGTTACCGCGTCGCTTGACCGGCTTCAGTTGCGGAAATTCCTGCTCCCAGTAGCGAAGCACATGCGGCTTGACCGCGCAGAGTTCGCTGACCTCTCCAATGGTGAAGTAACGCTTTCCAGGAATGGGTGGAAGTTCAGTTTTTGAATTCGTCGCGTCCAGCATATGCCTCTACCCTTGCCTTGAGTTTTTGTCCGGGGCGAAAAGTAACCACACGGCGGGCGGATATCGGAATCTCCTCGCCGGTTTTCGGGTTTCGGCCAGGGCGCTGACGTTTCTCGCGCAGATCGAAGTTACCGAAGCCCGACAGCTTGACCTGCTCGCCGCGCTCCAACGCCTGACGAATCTCCTCGAAAAACATTTCCACCAAGTCCTTGGCTTCACGTTTGTTGAGTCCCAGTTCATCGAACAGGTGCTCGACCATATCTGCCTTGGTCAATGCCATAATCTGTCAGTCCCTCAATGAAATACCCAGTTGCCGCGACAACCCGGCCAAGATCTCCTGGCAGAGTTCGTCGACACGCTCATCAATCAACGTTTCAGAATAATCCTGTAAAATCAGACTTAAAGCAAGGCTTTTTAGCCCGGACTCTATATTTCCCCCAGTATAAACATCAAAAAGCCGTACATCCTTGAGAAGCTCTCCACCGACTTCACGGATAACGGCTTCCACCTGTCCGTATTCTATGCCCAGATCCATTGCCAGGGCAAAATCCCTACGAATCGCGGGGAAACGCGACAACGGTTGGAAGGCTGGAATCCGGCCGTCGTCCAGCGCCTCCAGCAGTAGCTCAAACAGGAATACGCCAGACGGCAGATCCAGTAATTTTTCCAGGCGCGGATGCAACATGCCGATCCAGCCGACAAGCCTGTCGTCACGCAGGATCTTCGCGCTCTGACCGGGGTGTAATGCCGGATGCCCGGCGGCGACGAAGCGGCATGTGTCCGCTACCGCGTGGATCTTCAGCAACGCCTCGACATCGGCCTTGATGTCGAAGAAATCGACCTTCTGGCTAGGCAGGCCCCACTGTTCACGCTCGCGGGTGCCACACGCCAGCCCGCCGAGCACCGCTTGCTGGTCGATATCGTCACCCGAGCGGCGGAAGCGCAGACCGGTCTCAAACAGTCGCACGCGGTTTTGCTGACGCGCCAGGTTATGGCTGGCGGCAAGCACCAAGCCCGGCCACAAGGAGGTACGCATCACTGACATATCGCTTGAGATTGGGTTTGCCAAGGCGATGGTTTCGTCATCCGGCGCCAGCTGTTTCTGGATCTCGGGGCTGACGAAACTGTAGGTGATGGCCTCCTGATAGTCGCGGTCGACGAGTAACAGGCGCGCGCGTTGTACCGGCGTATGACGCTCCGGCGCCGGGTGCATATGCATCACCGAGCTGGCGTGTCGATCCGGGATGTTCTCGTACCCGAAGATGCGTCCGACCTCCTCGATCAGATCGGCCTCGATGGCAATATCGAAGCGGTGTGGCGGTGGTGTCACCATCCAACCCTCGACGGTTCTCTCGACCCGCATGTCAAGACGCCGGAGGATGTCACCGACCGTCTCCACCGGCACGGCCACGCCAAGCAAGCGCTCGATGCGTTGTTCGCGCAGGATCACGGCCTCGCGCGCGGGCAACGCGCCTGGCTCGACTGCCTCGACCAGTGGCCCGGCCTTGCCACCGGCAATCGCCAGGATCAACGTGGTGGCGCGCTCGATCGCGCGCGCCGGCAGGCTGGCGTCGACGCCGCGTTCGAAGCGGTGCGATGAATCGGTATGCAAACCATAAGCACGCGCGCGGCCTGCGATCGCCAATGGCGCGAAATGCGCGGCTTCGAGCAGGATATCCCGGGTGTCGGCGGAAACCGCCGAGTCTGCGCCGCCCATGATGCCAGCCATCGCCAGCGGCTTGGCGTCGTCGGCGATCACCAGTGTGTCAGCGCGCAGTTCGACATTCTCGCCATTCAGCAGAGCCAGCTTCTCGCCGGCCTTCGCCATGCGTGCATGGATACCGCCTTCGATACCTGCGAGATCGAAGGCATGCATCGGCTGGCCAAGTTCCAACATGACATAATTGGTCACGTCGACCAGCGGATCGATGCTCCGCAAGCCACAACGACGCAGTTTCTCCCGCATCCAGAACGGTGTTGGCACGCTCGGATCCACACCTTTGATAAGCCGGCCGATGTAGCGCGGACAGGCCTCTGGCGCATCCAACGTGACCGTGACGCACCTGTCGACAACGGCTTCGACTGGCGAAAGATCCGGCCATTGCAACGCCAAGCGGTCGATCACGCCGACCTCGCGCGCGATGCCGGCGATCGACAGACAATCACCACGATCCGGCGTCAAACCGATCTCGATCTCATGATCGTCCAGCTTCGCCCAGGCGCGGAAATCCGCGCCAAGCGGGGCGTCTGCGGGTAGCGTCAGGATGCCGTCGGAGGATTCCGCAAGGCCAAGTTCCGACGCCGAACAGATCATACCGAAGGATTCCACGCCACGCAGCCTTGCCCGCTTGATCTTGAAATCACCGGGCAACACTGCGCCGATCGTTGCGACAGGCACCTTCATATCGGCGGCGACATTCACCGCTCCGCAGATGATCTGGAGCGTATCCGGTTGGCCGATATCCACTGTGCAGACGCGCAGTTTATCGGCATTTGGATGCGGGTCCACCGCCCTCACATAACCAATGAGTACGTCGCTGAAATCCGCCGCGCTCGGTTCGATCGCCTCGACCTCCAGGCCCGCCATGGTCAACTGATGCGCCAATATGGCAACGTCGACATCAGGGTTCACCCATTCACGCAACCAGGCTTCACTGATACGCATTTCCCAACTCCTCAGGCGAACTGACGCAGAAAGCGCAGGTCGTTTTCAAAGAACAGGCGCAGATCGTTCACGCCATAACGCAGCATGGTGAGGCGTTCCACGCCCATGCCAAAGGCATACCCCGTATGGGTCTCGCCATCGATGCCGACATGACGTAACACCTCTGGATGGATCATGCCGCAGCCCAGCACTTCCAGCCAGCCGGTATGACTGCATACCCGGCAGCCCTCGCCGCCGCACATCACACATTCCATGTCCGCCTCGGCGGAAGGCTCCGTGAACGGGAAGTACGAGGGGCGGAAACGCATCTTCAGGTCACGCTCGAAGAAATGACTGAGAAACTCGTGCAGCAGCCCCTTCAGGTCGGCAAAACTCGCGTCCTCGTCGACCATGAAGCCTTCAACCTGGTGAAACATCGGCGTATGCGTCAGGTCCGAATCACAGCGGTAGACACGTCCCGGCGCGATGATCTTCAATGGCGGCTCGTGATTCTCCATGACACGGATCTGCACCGGAGAGGTGTGCGTGCGCAGCAGTCTGTGTTCATCGAAATAGAAGGTGTCGTGCATCGCGCGCGCCGGATGATGCGCGGGGATGTTCAGCGCCTCGAAGTTGTGGTAGTCATCCTCGATCTCCGGCCCCTCGGCGATCTCGAAACCGATGCTCTCGAACAGTTGCTGGATGCGTTGCATGGTACGCGTGACCGGATGCAGGCCACCGCCACCGATACCGCGGCCAGGCAAGGTCACGTCGACGCGCTCGGCGGCGAGGCGCGCATCCAGCTCGGCCTGCTCCAACGCCTGGCGACGCGCCTCAATGGCCCGCAGCGACTGCTGCTTCAGCCTGTTGATCTGCTGACCAGCGGCCGGACGTTCTTCCTTCGGCAACTTGCCAAGCTGCTTCAACTGCTCGGTAAACACGCCACTCTTGCCGAGGTAACGCACGCGCACCTCGTCCAGGCCACGCACATCGGCGGCCTCGGCAATTGCCTGCAAAGCCTCGGCCAGCAGCGCGGCCAAGCCCGGACGTCGTTCTTCGCTCATGAAAAATCCCGTTTTATCGCCATGACAAGTGACTCTGACGAAACTCGTCAAAAACACAAAAAAAGGGAAAGACCAAAGGCCTCTCCCTCTTCCATCAGAAATAGTTGAATAAACTATCGATATTACGCAGGAAGGCTGGCCTTGGCTTTTTCCGCCAGGGCGCTAAACGCTCCCTTGTCGTGTACGGCCAAGTCGGCAAGCATCTTGCGATCCACGTCGATACCGGCAAGATCCAGACCGTGGATCATGCGACTATAGGACAGACCGTTCTCACGCGCGCCGGCGTTGATGCGCGCAATCCACAGGGCGCGAAACTGGCGCTTCTTCTGGCGGCGATCACGATACGCATATTGGCCAGCCTTGATGACCGCCTGCTTGGCGACTCGATAGACCTTGCTGCGCGCGCCGTAATAACCCTTGGCTTCCTTCAGGACTTTCTTATGACGGGCGTGCGCGGTGACTCCACGTTTTACTCTAGGCATGATTCAGACTCCGGATCAAATCAGTAAGGCAACATGCGACGAGCCGCCGCGACATCTGCTTTATGCACACAGGCGGGGGACCGCAGATGGCGCATCCGCTTGGTGCTTTTCTTCGTCAGGATATGACGGCGGTGGGACTGGCCGCGCTTGACCGCCCCGGAGGCTGATTTTCTGAACCGTTTGGCAGCGCCGCGGTTCGTCTTGATTTTTGGCATTTTGGACTCCTGATAGTTTGAAGTGCTATGGAACGACCCAGGCAATGCCGTTGGCCCGGAGTCGCATGGGTCTTGCGTTTTCTCATTGCCGTAAACGCACCCTCTTCGCCGTGAAAGTTGCCCGTGCTTCGGCCAAGGGATGTCCGAGGCCAAGCCTACACGCACGCATTTACGGCGTTCCCGCAGACGCACCAGAGGTGTCGGATCGTGGACTTTCACGCAAAAATCCGATGTTCGGCTGGCCATGGCGACACATGATCGCGTGACGCGCACATTGGGACATCGGCAGATGCATCCTGCAAAAAGGCGCATAGTCTACCAGACTATCGAGCGATACGCGCGGAAAATACGATGACAGGAGGGTTTTTCCGTCTACATTGCCAGCGCGTGCAAAGCCTGGCAGCGGGTCATCGCCATGTCATTTCTTTTTGGGCGCTATCACCATCACCATCTGGCGACCTTCCATCGCCGGCTGCTGTTCGACCGTGGCGATCTCTTCCAGATCCTTCTCGACGCGTCGCAGCACGTCCAGCCCGAGTTCACGATGGGCATGTTCACGACCGCGAAAGCGCATCGTGATTTTCGCTCTGTCGCCATCCTCGAGAAAACGGCGCACATTGCGCAATTTAACCTGATAGTCGCCCTCGCCGGTATGCGGGCGAAACTTCATTTCCTTGACCTGAACCTGCTTCTGTTTCTTCTTCGCCGCTTGCTTCTGCTTTTTCTGTTCGAAGACATACTTGCCGTAATCCATGATCCGGCATACCGGCGGCTCGGCATTGGGTACGATCTCGACCAGATCCAACGTGGCCTCGCGGGCCTTTTCCAGTGCTTCCTCGATCGTGACAATGCCGATCTGCTCACCATCCGAACCGATCAGCCGGACTTCCGGCGCGGTGATGTCGGCATTCAGACGGCTTCTTTTTGGTTTAGCGATAACAGGTTCCTCCAACAAATTCAAAAACAACAGAAGCTTGTCCACCCGTCCATCCGAATGAAGGACAAACCAGACAAGCTTCGGTCAACTCAAACGGACCAGCCGCCACGCTGGCTGGACTCCTCCGACAAGCGCCGCGTCAGCGCCTCGACCGACATGGAGCCCAGATCCTCGCCGCCGCGACTGCGTGCCGCAACGCTGGCGTTTTCAACCTCGCGATCGCCGATCACGAGCAGATATGGTACTTTCCGCAGGGTATGCTCACGAATTTTAAAGCCGATTTTCTCGTTTCTCAAGTCCAGATCAACGCGAAAACCAGAATTTTTTAGCTTTTCGGCCACCTCACGGGCGAATTCCTCCTGCCGGTCGGTGATGTTCAACACCACGACCTGCACCGGCGCCAGCCATAAAGGCAACGCGCCGGCATAATGCTCGATCAAGATGCCGATGAAACGCTCCAGGGAACCCAGAATCGCGCGGTGTAGCATCACTGGCACGCGCTTGCTGTTGTCCTCGGCGATATAGTGCGCGCCGAGCCGCTCGGGCATCGAGAAATCCAGCTGGATGGTGCCCAACTGCCATACCCGGCTCAGACAGTCGCGCAACGAGAATTCGATCTTCGGCCCGTAGAAGGCGCCCTCGCCAGGTTGCAGCTCCCAATCGAGATTCTTCTGGTTCAGTGCGTCCTCCAGGGATTTCTCGGCCTTGTCCCAGAGCGCGTCGGCACCGACGCGATGTTCTGGCCGGGTCGACAGCTTGATCAATACATCGTCGAAACCGAAATCGCGATAGACCTGGAACAGCAGATCGATGAACGCCGAAACCTCGTCGAGGATCTGCTCCTCGGTGCAGAAGATATGCGCATCGTCCTGAGTAAAGTTGCGCACGCGCATCAGGCCATGCAGCGTGCCCGACGGCTCGTTGCGATGGCAGGAGCCGAATTCGGCCAGCCGCAACGGCAGATCACGATAGGACTTCAGTCCGTGATTGTAGATCTGGACATGCGCCGGGCAGTTCATCGGCTTGATGGCAAAATCCCGGTTCTCGGAATGCGTGGTGAACATCATTTCCTGGAATTTGTCCCAGTGGCCGGACTTCTCCCATAGACTGCGGTCGATCAACTCCGGGGTATGCACCTCCTGGTAGCCCTGGTCACGCAGCTTGTCGCGAATATACTGCTCGATGATCAGGTAGATCCGCCAGCCCTTGTCATGCCAAAACACCATGCCGGGTGCTTCGTCTTGGGAATGAAACAGGTCTAGCGCCTTGCCGATGCGGCGGTGGTCGCGTTTCTCGGCCTCTTCCAGACGATGCAAATAGCCCTTCAACTCTTTCTTGTTGCGCCAGGCGGTGCCATAGATGCGCTGAAGCATCTCATTGTTCGAGTCGCCGCGCCAATAGGCGCCGGCGAGTTTCATCAGCTTGAACGATTTCAGCTTGCCGGTGCTGGGCACGTGCGGACCACGACACAGATCGGTGAAATCGCCCTGAGTGTAGAGCGATAAATCCTCGTCGGCCGGAATGGATTCGATGATCTCCGCCTTGTATTCCTCGCCGAGATCACGGAAGAAGCGTACCGCTTCGTCACGGCGCTTCACCATCCGGCTGATCGGGATATCCTGCTTCGCCAGCTCATTCATCTTCTTCTCGATGGCTTGCAGATCCTCCGGCGTGAATGGCCGCTGATAGGCGAAATCGTAGTAGAAACCGTCCTCGATGGTCGGGCCAATGGTGACCTGGGCCTCGGGAAACAACGTCTTGACCGCCATTGCCAACAGATGGGCGGTGGAATGCCGGATGATCTCCAACCCTTCTTCATCCTTGTCGGTGACGATGGCGAGCGTCGCGTCATGCTCGATGGGATAGCTGGCATCGACCAGCTTGCCATCCACCTTGCCAGCGAGGGTCGCCTTGGCGAGTCCAGGACCGATGTCCATCGCAACATCCGCCACGCTGACAGGATGATCATAGTGGCGTTGGGAGCCGTCGGGAAGCGTAATCTGGGGCACGATGTGTCTCCTCAGTGGTGATCCATACGCGAGATCACATGAAATCAATGAAGGCTGCGAAAGCAGAAGGGCCACGGATGGTAACCGCCGACGCGACCGGCAGTCAACCGACGGACGTTTCGCGACCGGAGAGAAAACGCCGCTCGACGAAAGCCGCGATGGCCGGGATATCGTTCAGATCCAGCACCACGAGCGATGCCGGCGCTGGCAAGGAAGGATCGTCGCTGGCGACCGCGATGATATCCGGGTCACTCGGAAACAGCAGGGCATGTCCGGTGGCCGGCCGATGCAACTCGATCTTTGGAAAGGCTTCGTGCTTGAAGCCTTCGACCAGGATCAAATCCAGGCTGTCGCGATCGAGGTGCGCGACCGCGTCCGCCAGCCGGGGTTCGCGCGGCCGCGGGTGATCCTCTATCCACACCCAGCGCCACGCCGAGGCGATCAGCATCTGCGACGCGCCGGCCTTGCGTAGCTCGTAGCTGTCCTTGCCCGGCCTGTCCAGCTCCACGTCGTGATGGGTGAACTTGATCACCCCGACGCGATGGCCGGCATTCCGCAATAGCGGTAGCAACTGACGCAACAGGGTGGTCTTCCCAGTACCGCTGTAGGCGGCAAAACCCAGCAATGGAATCCGGCCATCGATCATCGCGCTATATTGCCAGCCAGTATGCTACTTAAACAACCCTTGTAAGGCGCCACCTAGGCCACCATCACCACCCTTTCCCTTCAGCAGATCGCCAAAACCGGCGCCCGTGCCTTTCTTCAGCGCCTCGCCGAGCTTGCCGCCGGCTTTTTCCTTGACCTTGTCCAGCAGCTTGCGCTTCGCGACCTCTTTCAAAATGGATTCCAGATCCGGCTTGATCGACGGATTGCTGAACGCGCCACTGACACGCACCGGGATCGGCAAGCCTTTCAGCTTCTCCAGATCATCCCCACCCTGTCCCTTGACGCTACCGACCAGCTTGGTGGTCAGCAGGTAATCGAGCGTCTCATTGGCCAGGTCGATCGTCCCCCGGCCCTTCACGCGCAGGAATGGCGACTTCGCCAAGAAGTCATCGTTACGCGCAACGCCGTTGCTGATCTTCAGGCTACCCTTCAGTCCGGCGAAATCGGTTTTTTGCGGCCCGCTTGATTTCACCGACTTGCCCTTCAGCGCCGCCATAGCCTGTCGAATGATACCGGCCAAATCATAGCCCCGCACCGAGCCATCGGTGAAACTGAAGCCCGCGCGACCATTCAGGTTACGGCGTATCACCTTGTCGTCCAGGCCATGACTCTTCAACTTGGCCGCGAGGTTCGCGGTGCCGGTGATCCGGGGATCATCACCGGTCATATCCTTCAGCAAAGGGCCGATCCGAACACCCGCCAAGCGTTTGTCGACGGAGAAACGCGGCTGGCCGCCTTGCACGTTCATGCTCGCGGCGACCTTCAGACTGCCGTTATAAAGCTTCGCCGCAAGCGGCTCGATCCGGACGACGCCGCGCTTCGCCTTCAGCCCGAGCACCGCGTTACGTAGCTTCAGACCGTACAGCTTCAGCTTGGCAATCCTCAGACTGCCGTCCAGATTCAGACCGCGCAGCATCTTCAATGGCAGCTCTGGCCGCTTCGTATCGGCGGCACGCGCCTTGTTCTTGTCATCCGCCGTTGCCTCCGTTGGCGGCAGATAACGATCGGCGTCGAGCGTGTCGATATGCAATTCGAAACGCACGGGAGGATGCTCGCCGCTACCGACCGATGCACTACCGCTCAGTTTGCTGTCATCCAGCCGCGCTTGCAGATTGGTGAGACGTGTCAGCGCCGAAGTCTTATCCAGCTTCAGGTTCAACCCAACGCGGGTCAATGCCTTGGCATCGCGTGTGTTGAGCGCGACACCCAGTTCGCCCAGAAGTCTTTTCAGATTGAACGGCGCCAGTTCGAAATCCCCGCTGAGCTTCTGTCGACCCGACAAATCGCTGCCATCGATCGCGCCGCTCAAGCTCAGATCATCACGCTTCAGCAGTAGGTTTTTCACACTGAAGCTGTCCCGGGACCGGTCGAAGATCAGCGCCGCGCTCAGCTCGGCATCGACGCCCTTCGATGGCATGCCCTCGCCTTTCGCCTGGACACGCGCATGCAGGTCGGGGAACTCGAAACGTTGCAGGGATTTCGCGAGTTTCAGCGTCGCACTGGCGTCCAATATCACATCGATCGCCGGCTGCGAGGTTTTTGCCACGATGAGCAGTTCAACCGGAATATCGCCGCCTGGCACGATCTCGCCGGCATGCAAGCGCTGAAGATCCAGTTGCTGGCTGGCGCCATCGCGCCGGTCGACATAGTTGACGATCACCTTGCGGATATCCAGGCCACCGATGCTGATCGATTCGATCACCGCGGCCCCGCCATCGGCATTCTGGGTCTCGCCCATTTCCTTGGCGCCCTTGCCCGCCAGATCGTCCCAATTGTTGCGTCCGGATTTATCCGTTGCCAGATTCAATGTCAGGCCGTCAACCGTCACCGTGTCGACTTCCACCCGTCGGCTCAACAACGGCAACAATTTCACCGAAACCCGCGCGTCGCCGACGCGGGCGAACGGCTGGGCGCCAAAACCGGGAGCGTTCGCCAGCGTCACGCCACTCAGATCGACGCCCAAGCGGGGAAACAAGGTCAGGCCGATGTGCTTGTCGATACGCAGTTCACGTCCGGTCTTTTCCTTCATCAATGCGACGATCCGCTCCTTGTAGTCATTCGGATCGAATACGTTCGCCACAATCAGGCCAGCGATCACCAGAATGCCAACCAGTACTGACACGGTTACCAATAGCCACTTTATAATCTTGCCCATGCTTCACCTCTTCCGAGCGCTTCCGCCGCGGGCGTCAACCCAGTTCGTCATTCAGGTAATCGACCCTGCACCCACAACGACGAGCAACACCGACAGAAACGAAAGGAAACGTGTGATAATGCCGACGTTTGGCTGGCCGTGGCTATAAACTAGACCCAATATGACAATGGCGCAACTGGTGGAAGACGCTACCATGCCCTCGACCAAACAAACGTTGGACTTTGGCGTGCGCGCCATCTGGCGCGAAAAGACGTGATTGATTGCCTGTGATTCGTCTGCGGGGCCAGTCTCCACAACGACGAGCAACACTGACAGAGATTCAGCGCGCATGCGCTCATTCCGGGAAGTTTATTGGGAAAGGATGGCAAAAAGAAGGCGGCGACCTGGGGAAGTCTGCCGCCTTTACCTGATACTAGAAAATAACTAGTCAGGACAATGATCTCGCTAGTTAGCACAACAGTAAAAAACTGCTGTGGTGAAACCATACACAGAATATACGTGAATAGGGACTCACTCAGGTTAAAATTGACAATTATTTACAGAATATCACTCGATATGAATGAAACAACCGCTTATCACGATGTTCCTCCCGCGCTGAGAGAGAAATTCCGCGCTTCGCTACCGGAACGCCTGGAGATCATTCAGACCGCCTGGAAAGCGGTTTCCGAAGGCACGCCGTCGGCGTTCGCGACCCTGCGCCTGCATGTGCATCGCCTCGCCGGCGCCACCGGCACCTATGGCTACGCGAAACTGCACGCCGCCAGTTGTCGACTGGAAGCCGCCATCGACACCGGGCAATCATTGGATACCATGGAGCCGCTGTATCTGGAACTGAAAACCGTGATCGAGTCGCTATAGCCGCGACAAGCGAGACCGGCATCAGTTCTGATCTAGCAACCAGCAGGCCGCCGTGTGACTCGCCGAGACCCGGCTGACATCGGGATAGCGCTCGCGACATACGGGCATCGCCCTCGCGCAGCGCGGATGGAAATGGCAGCCGGTCGGCTGATTCGCCGGTGACGGCATGTCGCCCTCCAGGCGGATCACCTCGCGCCGCTGCTTGCTGTCGATAACCGGCACGGCGGATAGCAGCGCGAGAGTATACGGATGCTTCGGTTGCTCTAGAACCTCGTCCACCCGACCTTGTTCGACGATGCGACCAAGATACATCACCGCGATCTCATGCGCGATAAAGCTGATTACCGAGATGTCGTGAGTAATGAACAGATAGGACAGTTTCAGACGCTGTTGCAGCTCGGAGAACAGATTTAGGATCTGTGCCTGCACCGACACGTCCAAGGCGCTGGTCGGCTCGTCGCAAACGATCAGTTTCGGCTCGACCGCCAAGGCACGCGCAACGCAGATACGCTGTCGCTGGCCACCGGAGAACTCGTGCGGGTAACGTTGCGCGCTATCGGCCGGCAGGCCGACTTGTTCCAACAGTTCGGCGACACGCCGCTGGCGCGCCTCGCGATTGCCGCCGAGTCCTTGCGCGCGCAGTCCCTCGGCAACGATCTCGCCAACCGGCATGCGCGGATTCATCGACGCCGCCGGATCCTGGAAGATAATCTGCATGTCCGCGCGACGCTTGCGCAACGCGCTCGCCTGCAGCGCGGCCAGGTCGTCACCGTCGAACATCACTCGTCCGGCGGTCGGCTCGATCAGGCGCAGGATGCCCTTGCCGACCGTAGTCTTGCCGCAGCCGGATTCGCCGACCAGCGCCAGCGTATGACTGCTGTCCAGCTTCAGCGACACCCCGTCGACGGCCTTCACATACCCTTTGACGCGTCGCAGCATCCCTTTATGGATGGGGAAATGTACCTTCAGGTCGTCCACATCAAGCAACGCCTGGCCCGGCATCCGTTGCCGGGTGGCCAGCTCGCCATCAACCGCCGGCACCAGTGGCCCACCGCGCGGATGGATGCATCGCACGCGATGTCCGTCTTCCAGATCCCGCCACGCCGGTTCGCTGGCGCAGCAATCGTCCTGAACGAAATCGCAACGATCGGCAAAACGGCAACCGCTGAAATCGCTGTCCAGCGGCGGTACCATGCCGGGGATAATCTCCAGCTCGCGACCGCGCTTGCCGAAGGTCGGCAACGACGAAAACAGCTTGCGCCCATATGGATGCGCCGGCTGGTGAAAGAAGGCCTTGGCGTCGCTCACCTCGACCAACTGCCCGGCATACATCACCGCGACCCGATCGGCGGTCTCGGCAACCACGCCGAGGTCGTGGCTGATCAGCAACACCGCCATGCCGGCCCGGCGCTGCAAATCCTTCAGCAGGGTCAAGACCTGAGCTTGAATCGTGACATCCAGCGCGGTGGTCGGCTCGTCGGCGATCAGCAGGCGCGGCTTGCCGGCCAATGCAATCGCAACCATCACACGCTGCTTCATGCCACCGGAGAGCTGATGTGGATACTCGTCGGCTCGGCGGCGAGGATCGGGAATGCCGACCGCGTCGAGCAACTCCACCACGCGTTCGCGCAGGCGGCGCAGGTTTGCCTTATCGTGCAGGCGAATCGATTCACCAATCTGATCGCCGATGCGCATCACCGGGTTCAGCGAGGTCATCGGCTCTTGGAAGATCATCCCGAGACTGCCGCCGCGCACCGCGCGCATCTCGCGTTCGGGCAACGCCAACAGATCTTGACCGTCAAACAGCACCTGACCGGCAGTGATCCGCCCGGACAGCGGCAACAGCCGCATCATGCCAAACGCAGTCATCGATTTTCCACAGCCGGATTCACCGAGCAGGGCCAAGGTCTCGCCCGGACGCACGTCCAGATCAACCCCATCCACCGCGCGCACCGGACGTTCGCGTGAACCAAGCGCGACACGCAAGCCCCTGATTCGCAATAAGGCCGGCTTCATCCTCGCCCCCGTCCCAGGCGCGGGTCGAAGGCGTCGCGCACCACGTCGGCGAAAAGGTTCGCCGCCAGCACCAACACGAACATGAAGACGAAGGCTGCCGCCAGCGACCACCAGACGATCGGCTCGCGCGCCAGTTCCAGTCTTGCGCTATTGATCATATTGCCCCACGAATTCATGGTCGGATCGACGCCGATATTGACATAGGCGAGCACCGCCTCGGCCAACACCAATCCGCTGAAATCCAGCACGATGGATATCAGTACGATATGCATGGTATTCGGCAGGATATGCCGGCTGATGATGGTCAGGCCACGCACGCCGAAGGCTTGCGCGGCCTGCACATATTCTAACTCACGCAGTTTCAAGGTCTCGCCGCGCAGCAGGCGACACAGCGTCGTCCAACTGGTGATGCCGAGAATCACGCAAAGAAATAACAGGCGCAGGTCGGCACGTTGCACCAGGCTGTTGAATTCCTCGGCATGCTCGGACATGTATACCTGAAGCATCAGGATGGCGGCGGCAATCAACAGCACGCCGGGAATGGAACTCAGCGTGGTATACAGATACTGCACCAGATCGTCCACCCAGCCGCGAAAATAGCCAGCGAGAATGCCGAGAAACAAGGCCGCTGGTAGCATCACCAAGGTGGTCAGCGTACCAATCAAGAGCCCGGTGCGCACGCTCTTCAATGCCTGATAGAACACATCCTCGCCAACCTTGTCGGTACCGAAAAGATGGTATTCCCCCACCAGCGAGGCCATCACGAAGCCGACCAGCAACAGGATCACCAAGGTGGCGTTGAACGCCGGCCAGGCGGTC
>JALSSX010000281.1 GCA_026984055.1 Sedimenticola sp.
GTCGACGCCGATGGTTTCGGCGAAAGCGTCGAGGTTGGTGATCGTTGGCAGGCAATGGTTGCCTTCACAGATCCAGGCGACCGGTTCGCCGTCGGCTTGAGTGGTTTTTGCTGCCAGCGAGGGGGGCAGGTCGATACTCTCCGGCGGGATCAGGATGGACAATGTCTTTGGCCGGTAGGCGCGATGCACGGCGTCGAGCCAGGGGCGAACAGTCTCGTGGTCGCCGCGAAGGATGATCTGCTGACCGGGATCCAGGAATTCGTCCAGTGCGTCGAGCAGGGTGCAGCAGGCCCAGGGGTTTTGTTCGATGAATCCCCAGGCGGCATGCAGGCAGCGTTCCGCCGCATCCAGGTAGCCCGGATTGTCGAGCAGCCGGCCAAGGCGTAGCAGGGCGCGCGCGGCGATACCGTTGCCAGACGGCGTGGCATTGTCGGCGAAGGGTTTTGGCCGCTGGATCAGATGTTCGTGGTCGTCCGAGGTGAAGAAGAAGCCGCCTTGCTCGCGGTCTTCGAAATGTTTCAGCAGCGCGTCCGCCAGTTGGGTGGCAAAGGTCAGTTCTGCATTCCGCCAGCGGCATTGCAACAGTTCGAGCAAGGCGTCGAGCAGAAAGGCGTAGTCGTCCAGGTAGGCGTTCAGGTGGGCCTTGCCGTCCTTGCTGGTGGCCAGCAGACGCTTGCCATCCCATAGCTGTTCGTGGATGAACCGCAGCGCGCGGGTTGCGGAGTCCAGCATGCTGGCATCGTTGAGCAGGCGCGCGGCGCGCGCTATGCCGCTGATCATCAAGGCGTTCCAGGCGGTTAGGATCTTTTCGTCGCGACCAGGGTGGATGCGCTGCTCGCGGGCCAGAAAGAGTTTCTCGCGGGCCGATTCCAGGTGTTGTCGGGCGGTTTCCAAGGGCATGCCGAGTCGTTCGGCGATCGCGTCCAGTGGGACGAAGACGTGCAGGTGCCAGGTGCCCTCGAAGTTTGCCGGTCGGTCCAGCCCCCAATGGGGCGCGGCGATAGCGTATTCCGGCGCATCGAGCAGGGTTTCGACCTGTTGCGGCGTCCAGGTGTAGAAACGCCCCTCGGCGCCCTCGCTGTCGGCATCCAGCGAGGAGTAATAGCCGCCTTGCGGTGATTGCATCTCGCGCATCACCCAGGCGGCGGTGTGTTTTGCGGTGGTGGCGAACAATGGCTTGCCGGTTGCCCGCCAGGCGTCGGCGTACAGGCCGAGCAGCGGGCCGTTGTCGTACAGCATTTTCTCAAAATGTGGAATCATCCAGTCGTCGTCCACGGAGTAACGGCAGAAACCACCGCCGAGTTGGTCGTCGATGCCGCCATCGGCCATCCGTTCCAAGGTGAAGTCGACCATCTCCAGAGCCTTCTGGTCGCCGCTGGCCGCCCAGTGACGTAGCAGGCGTTCGAGATTGCTCGGGTGCGGGAACTTCGGCGCCTTGCCAAAGCCGCCGCGTTTCGCGTCGAACTGTTGGGCGAGCGCGCGGCGCGCGAGATCCAGTGGTGCGTTGTTCAGTTCGCCCATCGACGTGGTGGATGAGTCCACTTGTTTCAGCGCCTCCAGCAGCGCCTGGTTTTGTTCACGAATCGCTTCCTGTTGTTCCTGCCAGGCGTCGCTGATCTGTTGCAAAAGATCACGGAAAGCCGGCAGCCGATGGCGCGGCGTCGGCGGGAAGTAGGTGCCGGCAAAGAACGGCATATGGTCATCCGGGGTCAGAAAGACAGTCAGTGGCCAGCCGCCGGGGCGCTGCACCAGCAACTGGTGGGCGGTCTGGTATATCTGGTCCAGATCGGGGCGTTCCTCTCGGTCGACCTTGATATTGACGAATAATGCGTTCATCAGGGCGGCGGTCTGTTCGTCCTCGAAGGATTCATGCGCCATCACATGGCACCAATGGCAGGCGGAATAGCCAATGGACAGCAGGATCGGCTTGTTTTGTTCGCGCGCGGCCCGTAACGCTTCGGGTCCCCATTCCCACCAATCGACCGGGTTGCCGGCGTGCTGTTGCAGATAGGGGCTGGTGGCGTGCTTCAGTCGGTTGCTCATCGTGGCATTCATCACTGTTGAAAGACGGTATCATACGGGACTTTTTTCACAGTCAGTGGATTTCTCTCATGTCCTTACCCCTGTTGAAACTCCGGAAAAACCAGGATAGACGCCTGCGCGCCGGGCATCCGTGGATCTATAGCAACGAGGTCGATGTCGCCGTGACGCCGCTGAAAGCCATGGAACCGGGGCAGTTGGCGCAGATTCAGAATGCCGCTGGAAAATGGCAGGGCTATGCCTATGTCAATCCGCATTCGCTGATCTGCGCGAGGCTGCTGAGTCGTGACCGGGATCATGTGCCAGACCGCTCCCTGGTGGTGCATCGCATCAAGATCGCATTGGCTGGCCGTAAGCGCCTGTATGCCGAACCCTGTTACCGGCTGGTATTCGGTGAGGCCGATGGTCTGCCCGGTCTGGTGGTCGATCGCTATGCCGATGTGCTTGCCGTGCAGATCGGCACGGCCGGCATGGAGCGCATGCGCGATGATATCGTCGCGGCGTTGGACAAGGTGTTGCAGCCGAGCGCGATCTTGTTGCGCAATGACAGTCCGGCGCGCGAGGTCGAGGGACTGACGCGCTATATCGAGCCAGTCAAGGGGACAGTACCCGAGTATGTCGCGGTGACGGAGAACGGCGCGCGTTTCGAGGTATCCTTGACTGAGGGGCAGAAGACCGGCTGGTTCTTCGATCAGGCCTACAATCGTGATCTGATGACACGCTTCGTCGACGGCAAGCGAGTGTTGGATGTGTTCAGCTATGTCGGTGGCTGGGGGATACGCGCGGCGCTGGCAGGCGCCCGGCGGGTCACGCTGGTGGATGCTTCCGGACATGCGATCGACATGGGGCTGCGCAACGCCGAACTGAATGGCGTGGAGAAATCCGTCGATGCGTTGCAGGGCGATGCCTTCGATGTCCTAAGGGCCTTGCGCGAGCAGCGTCAGCGTTTCGATGTGGTCGTCGTCGATCCACCTGCCTTCATCAAGAAGCGCAAGGATCACAAGGCGGGCGCGATGGCCTATCAACGTATCAACGATGCGGCGTTGAGGGTATTGGAAAGGGATGGAATACTGATCAGCTCGTCTTGCTCGCACCATTTTCCGGAAGAGCAGTTGCTGGATCGTGTGCAACGCGCCGCACGACATACGGATCGGTTTGTGCAATTACTATTGCGTGGCAGTCAGGCGCCGGATCATCCGGTGCATCCGGCGATCACCGAGACACATTACCTGAAGGCCCTGTACTTTCGGAGTTTGACGGGGTTCATGTAAATCAATGGCCATGGCCAGGCAAACCTTGGAATTTTTGCGAATCCTTTCGTCCCGTGCCAGGAATGGAACGGCGCGCATGAGAAAATCGGGTGTTTAAGGGGCGTGACGGTAATGGGGAAAGGGTCGGGAAGCCGCGTCCCGACCCTGTGTTTTGGAAACGCATCGCGCGCGCGTTTCTCACTGGTGGACGGCTAGTATTCCAGCAGGTCCATGATCTCTTGATGAATACGCTCCTTGTCCGCCGGCGGTAGTTTCGACCAGGCTTCGGCGACTTCCAGTGCCTCCTCGGGAAGTTGCGCGCTGTATTCATCACCGAACATCAGCCATGCCGGATTGACGTTGAGCACGTCAGCGATTTCGTTGATCTTGCGGGGGCGTAGGCTCTTGCCGTTCTCGATCTTCTGGATAACGGCCTGGTTGGTGCCTGCCTGGCGGGCAAGCTCTTCCTGGGTCCAACCCATTTGGCGGCGTTGATAGCGCAGGCGCTCGCCGAGTGTTTTCAAATGCCTGCTTATCCCATTGGTAAGTGTCATGCTAACTAGCCTCAAATTTTGATTTGATGGTATTGCCGCTGCCGTTAATCTTGCTTATTTTCACAAGAGGAAAATATGCGGAATCTGACAGTGACGTGTTGTTGTGTAATACCGCTAACGGCGTTCCCACGGCTAACTTGAGGACGGATGTTCCCGGTTAATGCTATCGATCTTAATCGGATAATTATAGCGGGGAAGTGAAACAAATACCGTAAATGCTGGTTACTGAAGAAGTTTATTCCTTATTTCAGTAGTATTGAGGTATTCAGGCGGGATTTTATTTCGGTAAGGATTTTCTGATAGGCGTCACTCTCTGTGTTGGTAAAACGCCGCGAGAAAGCATTCGCCGACAAACGTTCCGGAAGGTCTTCGATACGTGGCAGCAAATCGCCGTCGAGAATACCCCTGGCAATGATTTTCTGTATCTCGGTTGCGGAGTTCCTGGTAATCGTGGCGCGTTCTCCAAAACGCGTACCGGCCATGTCGGCGGCCAAGTCGGTGAAACTGAATCCACTGCCACGCCAACTGTCGCGAATTTCCTTGTACAGACCGATGGCGTTTGCCAAGCTGGTATCGCTGCCGACGGTGATGCCAGCCGAGATCAGAAAATGTTGTGCCAGATCGCGGCGGCCGCGCAGCACCGGATAGATTTTCAGCGGTTGTGGTTTGCTGCTGTGCCCATGAACCAGCGCGGACATGCCATGACCACCGACCCAGGCGGCGAGGATAGCCAGCAGGGCTCGGTTTTCGCCTATCGGGTCACGGTCGCGCGAACGCTGCCGGGCCGCCTTGAACAGAGGGGGCAGCAGTTTGTACAGCGATACCTTGGTGAATGCGCGGAATTGCCGACTGGTTCGCGCCAGTGCCTGGTAGTAGAAATCCAGGCTGTGTTGATCCAGGGCGCCGAGCAGGCTGACGCGCATCGTGTCCAGGCTGTCCTGGCTCCAATGGTAGAGGGCATAAAGGCGGTCGTCGAAGAATTTGACGCGCCGCACCATATTGAGGATGGGTCCCACGCGGCTGTCTTTCGACAACAGATGGCGCGCCAGACAGGACAGAGGTGGTAAGACGGCCTCTGGCAGCCTCAATGAACCGATCTTTAGCTCGATGATGCGCGGATAGGGATTGGCATCGGAGATCGCCAGTTGCAGGTTGATCCAACGGTGTGGTAACAGTTTGGGTAGTTTTAGGCTCAGGCGCGCGGCCATCTTTCCTCGTGTCAAGTGGAGATCGGTCGAGCCCCTGCCGGTGCGTTTCAGAAGATAGTTCAGCGCGACATTCAAGTCATGCTGGCTGAGCAGCAGATGGCGGGTAAGGCTGTTGTGCCTGCGTCGCGGGTCATGCTGGCGGAGGAGAGCCTCGGCATGCGCGATGTCGGTGGGGGATAGCTCGTACTGGGTGCCGGGCAAGGGTGTCGCGCTGGTGGCCAGCATAAGCAACCCGATGGCGGCGATGAAGGCAACGACCAGCAGCCAGAAGAGAAACCGCAGTGTTCGCATCGGCGCAGCATAACGAATGTTTGGCGGCGGACCAAGTGACGACGCGGTTTCTTCGTCCCGCTACCGGTTTTGCCGGAATGATATACTCCGCAGCATGATCTATCCCGCTATTGACCCCGTGATTTTCTCCCTTGGTCCGATCAAGGTGCATTGGTACGGACTGATGTATCTGTTTGGCTTTGCCGGCGCCTGGTGGCTGGGGCGTCTGCGCGTGCGCCGCCCTGGCGCGGTTATTACGACACGGGAGATGGATGATCTGTTGTTCTACGCGGCGGTGGGCGTAGTGTTGGGCGGGCGCATCGGTTATCAGTTGTTCTATGGACTGGACAGCCTGTTGGCGGACCCCTTGCAGCTGTTTCGCATCTGGCAGGGGGGGATGTCGTTCCATGGTGGCTTGCTAGGCGTGCTGCTGGCGATGTGGCTGTTTGGGCGCAAGCACCAACTGGGCTTCTTCCAATTGACGGATTTCATTGCTCCCTTGGTGCCGGTCGGCTTGTTTGCCGGGCGCATCGGGAACTTCATCAATGGCGAACTCTGGGGCAAGGCCACCGATCTGCCCTGGGGCATGCGTTTGCCATGTCTGGAATTTCCACGTTATTGCGAGCAGTTGCCGGCCGCCATGCTGTACTCTCTGCCCCATCACCCGAGCATGCTCTATGAGGCGCTATTGGAAGGGCCGGTGTTGTTCGCGCTGCTGTGGTGGTTCTCGTCGCGTTCGCGGCCGACGATGGCGGTATCCGGGCTGTTTCTGCTGGCTTATGGCCTGTTCCGCTTTGGCGTGGAGTTCGTGCGCTTGCCGGATGCGCATATCGGTTATCTCGCCTGGGGCTGGTTGACCGAGGGCCAGGTGTTGAGCACGCCGATGATTCTGTTCGGACTGTTGTTGTTGGTGCTGGCATATCGCGGTCGCGAGACAGACGATGCGGCCGTATCTTGAACTGATGCGCCATGTGCGCGAACACGGTACGCGCAAGCAGGATCGTACCGGCACCGGTACGCTCAGTGTGTTCGGCTATCAGATGCGCTTCGATCTGCAACAGGGCTTTCCGCTGTTGACGACGAAGAAATTGCATCTGCGCTCTATCATCCACGAACTGCTGTGGTTTCTGCGCGGCGATACCAATATCGCTTATCTGCGCGACAACGGGGTGCGCATCTGGGATGCATGGGCCGATGAAAACGGTGATCTTGGGCCAGTATACGGCTACCAGTGGCGATCCTGGCCTGCCCCGGATGGACGGCATATCGATCAGATCGCACGCTTGCTGGAGCGGATCCGAACAACGCCGGATTCACGGCGCTTGATCGTGTCGGCATGGAACCCTGCGCTGGTGGACGATATGGCGCTGCCGCCTTGCCACGCACTTTTTCAATTCTACGTCGCCGATGGGCGTCTCTCGTGCCAGCTCTATCAGCGCAGCGCGGACATTTTTCTGGGCGTGCCATTCAATATTGCCTCGTATGCGTTGTTGACGCTGATGATCGCTCAGGTCACCGGCTATCAAGCAGGTGAATTCATCCATTCCCTCGGTGATGCGCACCTGTACCTGAACCATCTGGAGCAGGTGGATCTACAATTGTCGCGCGAACCACTGGTGTTGCCGCGCATGCGGTTGGATCCGACGGTCGACGACCTGTTCGCTTTCCGCTTCGATAGCTTCGAATTGCTCGATTACCAGACGCATCCACATATCAAGGCGGAGGTCGCGGTATAGGCGGCTTGCAGGTAACCGATCACGTACTTTCGCGTTAACAGGCTCTAACAGGCCGTTGAAAAAGTCCTTTCATGGACTTTTTCAACGGCCAGCTAAAGACTTTTCAGCGCGTGCCGCTTGGAATCTGGACCCGTTACCAGATTCAGGGAGTATCGTGAGCGTACCCGAACAAGCCATGACGTCGCTTTCCGGCGAGGAACGCAGCGAATTGGAGATGCTGCGTGCCCAGGTCGAGGAATTGTCGCGTTCAGGCCATCAGTTGATTTCCACCCAGACGCAGATGCAGTCCTTGTTGCACAATGCCTCGGATGCGATCATCGAATTCGAGCCGGATGGCACGGTGAAGTCGTTCAACAGCGCGGCAGAGGCTGTCTTTCATTGCGCCGAGATCGAGCTGCTGTTCCAGAAAATCGACCATCTGATCCCTTGTCCGAAACATTTCGATGGTGACGTGCCCGCTTATCTGCTGTGGTATCGCGATAATGTCCAGGATCAGTATGAGCAACCTCTGAAGGGTCGGACCCGTGATGGCGAGGATCTGTTGCTGGCGGTGTCGGTGGGCATCATCGAATCGAACGACCTGTTGTTGTTCGACGACAGCTTCGATGAAGCGAATGCCGGTGGCGACGATGCGCCGACTTTCGAGGCTTTCCTCTGCATCCTGCGCGATCTCACCGAGCGCAAGCGCATCGACGCCGAGCTGGAGCGCCATCGCAACGAGTTGGAGGCGCTGGTGCGGGAGCAGCTTGTCGAGATCGTCGCGGCCAAGGAGGCGGCGGAGCAAGCCAATCGCGCGAAATCCGAGTTCCTGGCGAATATGTCGCATGAGCTACGTACGCCGATGCACGCCATCCTGAGTTTTGCCGACTTCGGCATCAAGAAGATCGACAGGGCCAGGCCGGAGAAACTGCAACAGTATTTCAGTCGCATCCATACCGCCGGCGAGCGCCTGCTCGGCATGATCAACGATCTGTTGGATCTTGCCAAGTCTGAGGCGGGTAGCCTGAGCTACAATATGGCCGAGCACGATCTACGCGAGGTCATCGCGGTGGTCAGCGACGAGATGTCCAGCTTGGTCGAGACGAAGGGTTTGTTCCTGGATGTCGATATTCAGGCCGACGACACCCGGCTGGAGATGGATCGCGAACGCATCGGCCAGGTATTGCGCAATCTGCTGTCGAATGCGATCAAGTTCACGCCTGAAGGTAAGCGCATCCGCTTGCGCATCACGACGGATGCCGATGTGATATCGATCGAATGCGCTGATCAGGGCATTGGAATTCCGGAGGATGAACTCGACGCGGTATTCGATAAGTTTGTGCAGAGCAGCCGCACCCAGAATGGTACCGGCGGTACCGGCCTGGGCTTGCCGATCTGCAAGGAGATCGTCGAGGCTCACGCTGGCGCGATTCGTGCGGCGAGCAACGCGGATGGCGGCGCTTCCTTCCATGTCGATCTGCCTAAAGTCCCCGCCGGGCAGGCCGATGGCTGATTCCGTGAGCCTAGCAACCGGAGGGACCGCCGTGTCCGATATCACTATCCTGCTCGTCGACGATGAGCCCTTCAATCTGGAGATCCTTGAGGAATATCTGGAGGATGGCGGCTATACCCTGGATACCGCCGACGATGGCGCCGAAGCATGGGAAAAGCTGGAGGCCGACCCTGGTGGCTACGATATCGTCATCCTCGATCGCATGATGCCGCGCATGGATGGGCTGGAGGTGCTGAGGCGCATGAAGGCGCACAACGAACTCGATACCGTGCCCGTGATCCTGCAAACCGCGATGGCCGCGCAAGACGAGATCAACGCCGGCCTGGCGGCTGGCGCCTTCTATTACCTGACCAAGCCGTTCGACGAGGAAATGCTACGAAACGTCGTGGCGACAGCGGTCGAGGACCGGCGCCGCTATCGTCAGATGCAGGAATCCATCGATGCGGCGTCACGTCTGTTCGGCATGATGCGCCGCGCCAGCTTCCAGATTCGCACGGTGGAAGAGAGTCGCGACCTGGCCACCATGCTGGCGAATGCCTGCCCTGACCCGAATCGCTCCGTGGTCGGCTTACTGGAGCTTCTGTTGAATGCTGTCGAGCACGGTAACCTGGGTATCACCTATGAGGAGAAATCGGTGCTGCGTGAGCAGGGTACCTGGGAAGAAGAGATCGAGCGACGCCTGCGCATGCCGGGCTACGCGGAGCGCTGGGTCGATGTCGGCTTCACGCGCGACGACAGCGCGGTGGAGATCCATATCAAGGATCAGGGCGAGGGATTCGAGTGGGAGAAATACCTGGATTTCGACCCGGAACGCGCTTTCGACAGCCATGGTCGCGGCATCGCGATGTCACGCATGATGAGCTTCGACGAGCTGGCTTATCGCGGCCGGGGGAATGAGGTGGTCGTCAAGGTCTATCTCGGTCAGGCGCGCCGCGAAGCGGCCTGAACGTCGGATCCGGTCAGGATTCGGCGAGCTTGCCGAGCAGGAAGTCCACCGCGCTGTCCCGGGCGATCAGGCTGGCTGTCTCGTCGGTGCGTCCCTTGTATTCGAACTCACCGGCGTCCAGCGAGCGCTCGCCGATGACGATGCGGTGCGGGATGCCGATCAACTCCATATCCGCGAACATGAAGCCGGGGCGTACCGGCCGGTCGTCGAGTAGCACATCGATGCCAGCCGCCTGCAATTCCGCATGCAGCGACTCCGCCGCCTCGCGCACACGCGGCGATTTATCCATCTTCATTGGGCAGATCGCGACCTCGAACGGGGCGATGGCCGCTGGCCAGACGATGCCGCGATCGTCGTGGTGTTGCTCGATCGCCGCGCCGACGACGCGCGACACGCCAATGCCGTAGCAGCCCATGATCATGGTTTGGCTCTTGCCGTTCTCGTCCAGCACCTCCGCTTGCAGCGCTTTCGCGTATTTGTCGCCGAGCTGGAAGATGTGCCCGACCTCGATGCCGCGCGCAATGGTCAGACTGCCTATTCCATCCGGGCTGGGGTCGCCTTCCTGGACGTTGCGCAGATCGGCCGCGCGGGGCACGGGCAGGTCGCGTTCCCAGTTCACCCCAGTCAGATGTTTGCCATCCTGGTTGGCGCCGCAGGTGAAATCGACGACCGCCAGCGCGGCGTGGTCGGCAATGATCGGTATCTCCAGCCCTACCGGGCCGATGGAGCCGGCATGCGCGCCACAGACTGACGGAATCTCGTCATCACCGGCCAGCGTCAACGGCGCGGCGACGCCGTCGAGCTTGGCGGCCTTCACTTCGTTCAGCGCATGATCGCCACGCAGCACCAGCGCGATCAAGCTGCCTTCCTCCTCGCCGGCGACGATCAGGGTCTTGAGCGTTTGGCTCGCTGGTAATTTCAGGAAAGTGCTGATCTCCTCGATGCTGTGTTTTCCCGGGGTGTCGACCACCTGCATCGGCTGTCTCGGTTCGGCCCGCGCCGTCGCTGGCGGAACGGCCTCGGCCATCTCGACGTTCGCGGCATAGTCGCTATTGGTAGAGAAGGCGATGGCGTCCTCGCCGGCGGCGGCGAGGACATGGAATTCATGCGAGGCATTGCCACCGATGCTGCCGGTATCAGCCTGTACCGCGCGGAATGCAAGCCCGCAGCGGCTGAAGATGCGGCAGTAGGTTTGATACATCTGCTCGTAGGTCTGTTGCAGCGAAGTCTGATCCAGGTGGAAGGAATAGGCGTCTTTCATGAGGAATTCGCGCGCGCGCATGACGCCGAAGCGTGGCCGGATCTCATCGCGGAACTTGGTCTGGATCTGGTAGAAATTGATCGGCAGTTGCTTGTAGCTGCGCAGTTCGTTGCGCGCCAGGTCGGTGATGATCTCCTCGTGCGTCGGGCCGAGGCAGAATTCGCGCTGGTGGCGATCGCGAAAACGCAGTAATTCCGGGCCATATTGCTCCCAGCGGCCCGATTCCTGCCAAAGTTCGGCCGGTTGCACCACCGGCATCAGCGTCTCCAGCGCGCCGGCGGCGTTCATCTCTTCACGCACGATCCGTTCGACCTTGCGCAGTACGCGCAGGCCCACCGGTAGCCAGGTGTACAGGCCAGAGGCCAGCTTGCGCACCAGGCCGGCGCGTAGCATCAGTTGGTGACTGGCGATCTCGGCGTCCGCCGGGGTTTCCTTCAGGGTCTGGATATGGAAGTTGCTGGTGCGCATGCTGGTGGTTCCCGGTCTTGGAATAAAACGCGAATATCTATGGCCAAAGTCAGCCGAACGTCGGCATAAAGTGTGTGCGCCATTCCTGGCAAGGCGCGAGGAGGCCATGGGGTGCTTTCCACAACGAGCGATACCGCCAGGGACGAAAAGGAGCGCGCAATACTTCCGAGGTTTGGCTGACCGTGGCGATATCTTACCAAAGCCGTGTCGAATCAGACAGGCGATCGTAAAGCCCGCCGGGTATCAGCCGCTGACTGGGGTGTGAACAGTCAAGCCGCCAGGGGACTTCCATGTCGCTTATTCAAATGCTTTATCCAATGCTGTGCGAACTCATGCAAGCGTGGTTGCCGGCGCCTGCGCTCGGGGCTTGCCGGCCTGCTGCTGAGCACCTTGCCGCTGCCGGCCTTGTCCGGGTCTCCGGGGCTGCCGGCGAGTCTGTTTAGCTGGGTTCAAAATGCCTATGGCGCCGAGGCCCGGGATCGGGTCGAGGCGTGGTCCCGATTGCTTGCGCGCGCAGCCAGTCTGCCGGAACGGCGTCAGCTCGAAGCGGTCAACGATTTTTTCAATCGGGTGCCATATCTTTCCGACAGCCAGACCTGGGGGCGCGAGGACTACTGGGCGACGCCGGTCGAGATGCTCGCCGAGGATGCCGCCGATTGCGAGGACTACGCGATCGCAAAATACTATACCCTGCGCCAGTTGGGGGTTGCCGAGGACAAGCTGCGCATCGCTTACGTCAAGGCGTTGAATCTGGATCAGGCGCATATGGTGCTGACCTATTATCCGACGCCGGAAGCGGTACCCTTGGTGTTGGATAATCTCCAGAGGCGCATCGAACGCGCTACCGAGCGTACCGATCTGAAACCGGTATACAGCTTCAATGGCGATGGGTTGTGGTTGGCGGTGAGTCGCGCCGAGGGCCGGCGGGTAGGCGACGCCACGCGCATCAAACTATGGCAGAATCTATTGACTAAGCTGGGCCTGGAGATGGCCCGCTGATTATCGAGAATCCCTTCATGAGTTTGTCCCGACAACTGGTCGTCCTGATCGTTCTGCTGCTGCTGTTGGCGTTTGCCGGCAGTTTTTGGATCGCCTTGGGCAATACCCGAGACTATGTGCAGCAACAGTCCGCCTCGCACGCGCGTGATACCGCCAGGGCGCTGGGGCTGGCGGCGAGTACCGCGTTGCGCGACGAGGACCGGGCGACCCTGATTGCGATGGCTCGTGCGTTGTTCGACAGCGGCTACTACGAAGCGCTGCGCATATTGAAGGCAGATGGTGAGGCGCTCGTGGACCTGCGCCAGCCGGGTGATCCGGATGTGCCGGAATGGTTTCGCCATCTGTGGCCGCTGACACCGGCTGAGCAGGCCGCGTCGGTGATGGCTGGCTGGCGGCAGGCGGGGCGGGTTGTCGTGCAGAGCCATCCGGGACTGGCGTATCGCCAGCTGTGGAACAATGCGCGGGATCTGTTGCTGTGGTTTTTGCTGCTTGCCGCGGTTGCGTTGGTGTTGGGTTTGTTGCTGCTGCGCGCGTTGCTGCGCCCGCTGCAATCGATCGAGGCGCGCGCGCTGGCGATCAGCGAGCAGGATTTCGGTCATATCGAGGAGCGTCCGCGTAGCCGCGAGCTGGCGCGCATCGTCACCGCGATGAATCATGCCACCGATCGCATCCGGCGGATGCTCGCGGATAAGGATAAGCTGGTTGCCGCATTACGCGAGCAGGTCTATCAGCACCCGGTCACCCATCTGCCTAACCGGCGCTTCTTCATGAATCACCTGGAGCGCGAACTGGATTCGCCGGAAACCGATGCATCCGGCGCTCTGCTGTTGATCCAGGTGGCTGGTTTCAAGGGCTATAACGATCGCAATGGCTACGCTAGGGGCGATGAACTGCTGCGGCGCGTGGCCGATGTGCTGACTCCCCTGGCCAGTGAGAAGATGCGGCTGGCCCATCTGAACGGCGGTGATTTCATCTTGCTGGCGGCGGGCTCGGGACGCGATCAGAGCCTGCAACTCGCGAAGCGGCTGCGTGATGCCGTCGGTGTGGAATTGATCGATACGTTGCTGGATTGTCATATCGGCATCGCTTTCTATCAATGTCCCGAACTTGGGCAAGCGCTGCTGGCGCGTGCTGACACGGCCTTGCGCAAGGCCGCCGGGGATATCGAATGTATCGGCGTGTCGGAGGATATTGCCGTTGAAATGCTCGATGGCTACACCGTCGCGGCCTGGCGCGAGGAACTGCGGCATGCGGTCGATGACCAGCGGGTTCTGTTCGCACTGCAGCCGGTAAAGCCAGCGCGGGAAACGGCAGCGGCGCGAGAGGTACTGCACCTTGAGGCACTGATGCGGCTGCGCCTTCGCGCGGATGATAGCATTGTCACGGCCGGTCGGTTTCTGCCGGTCGCGGAACGCTTTGGCCTGGCAGATGGTTTGGATGTGGCCCTGCTGGGAGCGGTGCTGGCCTGGCTCCGGGAACAAAAGGTGGGAGCGCGCCGCCGAATTGCCGTGAATCTGTCGGCGCAAAGCCTGGCGAAGGAATCCGAGGCTGGTGCGATTGCCACGTTGCTCGAAGCATACGCCGATCTCTGCGGCGATTTTCTGTCGCTGGAGGTCAGCGAACGATTGGTCACCCGCATGCCCGGTCATATCGTAATATTGCGTGATCTGGCCGACCGATTCGGCGTGGAACTCGGCGTGGATCACGTCGGCACCGGGTTCGATTCCTTCGCCTATATCAATGCGCTCAGGCCAGCCTACATGAAGATAGATGGCAGCTTTGTGCGTGATGTCGAGTCCAATCCCGACAATCAATTCTACATCCGCGCGTTGGGTGATATCTGTCGAGGGCTTGGCAGCCTGGTGGTGGCCGAATGCGTCGAGTCCGAGGAGGTGATGAGTCAGTTGACTGCGTTCGGAGTGGATGCGTTGCAAGGCTATCAGGTGGGAAAGCCGACGCTTGTGGTATGACTGTCAAGATATTTTACAGCGGCCTGACAGTCTGAGTAGCGGTGATATTCGACGTTGGAACCACAAGGGCTTTATAAGTCTTTGTTTATCGCGTATTATTGAAATGCGTTGGAGTTTCTTGTTTTAGCTTGGCGCGATTATTGCATTTGTTTCTTGGGTTTCCGCTGCCTGTTTTCCCCAATATTCGATGGTGTCGGCGGTATTTCGGGTGCGGTTTTTACGCAAGATGAATTTTCGAGGTGATGGTAATGTTAAGGAGAATCTACTCACTGATGTTGGGTGGGATGTTGCTGGTGGCGGGCAGCGCCAATGCGGGCATCGCGGACGATCTGATGGCTTTGGTAAACAGTGGCAAGACCCTCGCCGATGCGGTGGCGCAGCTGGTTGCGGCGGATCCGGCCAAGGCCGGTGATATCGTTTCCGTTGCCGCGGATCTCGTCTATCGCCTCTCACCGGAGCAGTGTGCCCTGGATGAGCGGAACAAACCGCTGCGTGATTGCGGCGATGGCATCGTGGCCTCGGCAATTGCCGCGGGCGGTGATCCGGGCGACGTGACGGAAGCCGCGGCCGCAGGCCTGGCTTCCGCCGGTGGCGGCGGAGGGATTGCCGGGGGAAGCAGTGGCGGTGGCGGATTGACTGCCAGCGGGGGGTGATGGTATCAGTATGACCGGTTGCGACAATGCAATATACACGAAGCAGGCTCTGGCAGCCGGATTTCTCCTGACATTGAAGTGACGCAACGAGCAATACGAGCCGTTCCCTGACGAATCGTGCCGAGGCATGGCGATTTTTGGGGTTCGAATCGCTTGTCGGGAGGCATGTTTGTTATTCCATGGCATGCGGCGCGACGTGATTCTTCATTGGGGTAATATACCGGGGTGATCCGATGTGCCGTCCGCCTTGCGGTTTGACCCCAAGCCATTTTGCTACCGAAGCACTTTTGCGTGATCGGCATCTTTAAACCTAATTGAGTATTGTTTTGTAACTATTCAACGAGTCGTTCGCGGGCAAAGTCACTGTTCGGATTGCTTTGAAAACCATCAAGCCATCAATCGAGGCAATAAATGCCCGGGTCACGGATGGTATATGGATCATTTTGGGGGGGCAATTGTCGAGGATTTGCAAGGGTAAGCGGGCATTATTGAACGCAGAGATGGCGTATTTTTGACTGGTTGCATTGATTTTTACGTTTTGACTTTAGCGATTGATGGAGCGGGGCATGTGGGTACGGCAGCAGTTTTTGGAATGGGCGATACTGGTGATGTTGTTATCCTGCTTGGGTGTGAGCCAGGCGGAAACCTATGCGGACACCTATGCTCGCGAAAGCGGTGGCGGTCGCCCGGTACCAGGCTTTTACGGTAGCATCGAGGGTAATCTGGTCTCCGATGAGAATATTCGTCGCACCGATTCCGACGAACAGTTCTCCCTGGTACCCATGATAAAGCCAGATATGAGTTGGGTGGCCGTGGAGCGTAAACACGTCTTTCGTCTTGGTTATCAGGGTACCTATGCGCGTTTTCTGTCCAATCACTTCGAGGATTTTGACGATACCACGCTCTATGGCGATGCCTTTCTGAGTCATTCGAAGCGATTGCGCACGGCGTTTGGCGCGGCGTTTCGCCGTGGTCATGATGAGCGCGGGGCCTCGGGTATCATCGATATCTTCCAACGGCCAAATATCTGGAATCAGTGGTCTTTCCAGGCCGAGGGCCTGTATGGCCGGAAGATCGCCAAGGCGCAGGCCGGCCTACGTTGGGAGGCCGACCGCCGGCGCTACCTGAACAACAACCAGGATTTCCGGGATTACAACGATTGGCGCCTGACCGGGTTGTTCGTGTACAACCTGGGGTCGAAAACTCAGTTGTTCTTCGAGCCTAGCTATGAAAAGCGTAATTATCTAAGCTCTTTCGACAGTGTGGCCCCCGATCTGGATAACAGCACGATGCGTTATTTGCTTGGCATCTCCTGGGAACTGACGGCCAAGACCACAGGGGTGTTCAAGGCGGGTTATTACAACCGTGACTATGATGGTGATGTGTACGAGGACGGCGATGGTCTGGCGGTGTCGGCGGATATCACTTGGCAGCCAAAGACCTACAGCAAGGTCAACTTGGTGTTGTCGCGGGATATCAACGATGCGACTCAGACGGTGGCGACCAACTATGTCTCGACGCTGGCGAAACTTTCATGGGAACACCAGTTGCCACGTTTCAAGACCCTGGAACTCGGGGTCAGTTACCAGAACGATGACTATAATGTATTGCGTGAAGATGATATCTATAACGTTAATATTGGTTTCAGCCAGTCATTGAGTCGTCGTCTTTCCGTTGGTATCCGGTATGACTACGATAACCGCGACTCGAATCTCATCGGTAACAATTACAGGGACAACCGCATCACCCTGGGCGTGAGGTATGTGTTCCGCTAGGGGGATGTTGACAGGCCCTAGTTGCAACCGGGTTCCGTTGCCTGAATGGCTCCAATCCTTGGGCTTTGGTGGGGTACGTGAAGGCGGTTTCGCGGGCTGTGGCTATGTAGCGGCGGCATGTTTTGTTTCCAGCATGGCGGTCAGCGTGAAAGTCGGTTGTCTGTGGGCCGCCGTGATACGTCCCTTGTAGGCTTGGCCTCGGCATAATCCACAGTGTGTGCTGCCTCGGGCATATTCCGCAACCGAGACATTGGCAGCTTTTTCATGAAGGCGGGGTTGCCATTATGAAAGCTCGCGTCGCTTGAGACTGCGGTTCACTACCGAGCGGGAACCACTTCCATGTGGTGCTGTCGGACGGCGAATGGCCATAAGCAAGAGGTGGAATCATGTGGTGTGACAGTGTGCTGACGAGGATCCTCGTTCTCTGGGTGATGGTAATGCTATCTCCGCTGGTTTCCGCTGGGGAGCGAAGCTACCGAATCGATTCGGAAGACGTTTTGTCGGTAACTGTGTTCGACGAGCCGGAGTTGAGTGTCGAGGAGTTGAGAGTTTCCGCGGATGGCACGATATCCATGCCGCTGCTTGGCGCGATCAAGGTCAAGTCGCTGACCACGGATCAGGTCGAAAAGAAGATCGCCCGACTCCTTGCCGATGGTTATCTGAAGAATCCGCGCGTCAATGTCTCCGTTGTCGAATACCGTTTCGTCTATGTCAATGGCGCGGTCAAGACGCCGGGTGGCTATAACTATCAGGATGGGCTCACCGTCCAGAGGGCTATCGTGTTGGCTGGCGGACTGGACGAACGCGCCTCGGAAGACAAGATCACGATCACTCACGAGGGTGACGAGGATCACCCAGTACGCGTGGACATGAATGATCCGGTGCGTCCAGGTGACGTGATTTCCGTGGGAGAAAGTTTCTTCTGATTGCCGCCGGTCGCTTTGCTTTATCGTCACGGTCAGCCGAACATCGGATTTTATTGATCCGGCGACCAATCGCGCCGCCAGGGGCGGAATCGGACGTGCGATATTTCCGGGGCTTGACTGGTCGTTGCTGTGCCATCACGGTTTCTGGGTTTCGTTTGATCGGTATCATATTTCCCGGGAGCGCGCGGGTTTCAGGGATATTCGGGCATCGCGCCTGGTTGGCGGCGCCTGTAGTATCATGCGGGAACTCCATTGTCCGGTAGTGTCATGATTTGTTTATTCCTTTCTGTTCTCCGTGGCGCCTGGGGCCGACCTCGAATGCCATGGTATTCCGCGCGCATGCATTCTGTTTCTTCCGGGACAAGGTAGGCTGAAAGCTTTTGAGTACATTGCCCGAATCTCCCCCATCGGTCGTTCCTCCTCGCTTGCTTGGCGGTGTCGCCGAAAGCCTCGATATCCGTCGCTATATTCGAATACTCCGACAGTATAAATGGAGCATCCTCGGTATCGCGCTGTTGCTGGCCGCGTTGGCCGCGCTGATCTCGTTCTGGATGACGCCCAGCTATCGGGCGCAGGTCGATCTGTTGGCTGATCCGTCTCAAACCGGCGTCGCCGATGATTCGAAGCGCGTCAGTAGCGCAATGGTCTGGCTGTTCTACGAGACGCAGAAAGACATCCTCGACAGTCGGCGTGTCGCGCTTTCGGTCGTGGACAGGTTGCACTTGGTCGAGCGTTACCAGCAAGAGCAGCGGAAGAAAAGCGCGCGTTCCTTCGATCTGTTGAAGCAGTGGTTCGATATCGACTGGAGGCTGTGGATGCCCGAGACCTGGCGCGACAAGCTCGAGCAGGGGGGGGGGCGGGTCGAACCGCGATTGATGCTTGCCGATCGCCTGCGCAAGGCGCTGCGCATCGAAACGCGGAAGAACAGCCAGATCATTTCGGTCATTTATCCGAACAAGGATTCGGCATTGGCGGCTGATGTCGCGAACGCGGTTGCCGATGCCTATATCGAATTCGGTTTGGCATCACGCTTGGAGACAGTTGCTCAGCAAAGTGCTTGGTTGAATGAACAACTGGCTGGATTGAAACAGAAGCTACGTGAATCTGAATTGGCCCTGCAAAAATTTCAGCAGGAACAGGGTTTGATTGGCTCGAAAAATCAGGAGGATCTGATATCCACTGAGTTGAGCAGTCTGTCGGTGGAGCTGGTCCGGGCTCAGGCTAAACGGGGCGAGGCAGAAGTGCGCTATCGTCAAGTACAGAAGATCAAGAAGCAGGGTGGCGACTACAATACGCTGGCCAGCGTGCTGCACAGCCCGCTGATCACTCGCTTGAAGGACAAGCAATCGGAGCTGTATCGCAAGGTTTCGGAGCTATCCAGTCGCTACGGGAAGAAGCACCCGAAGATGATTGCGGCGAAATCGGATCTGAAGGAGGCCACGCGCGTGTTGAACAATGCGATCAACAAGGTCGTTGGGGGCTTGAGGCAGGAATACGAGATCGCCCGGGCCAAGGAACGGCGTATTCGCGGCTTGATGTCCGCGAGGAAACGCGCGATCCGTAATCTGAAGGGCAAGGGCTTCGAACTCGGTCAGTACGAACGCGAGGTCGAGAACAATCGCCTGGTCTATGAGAGCTTTCTCTCCAAATTCAAGGAGATGGACGTTACCGGTAACTATGATGGCTCGAATATCAAGATCGTCGATCGAGCCATCGCGCCAAGCAAGCCGTATAGCCCGAAGCGCATGCAGATCACGCTCGGCGCCTTTATCGTCGGTTTATTGCTCGGCACCATCATCGTGTTTCTGCGTGATCGTCTCGATAGTCGTTTTACCTTGCTCGAACAGGTGGAGAGCAACCTGAACCTGCCGGGACTGGGTGTTGTTCCCAGTGTTCGCATGCGTCGCAAGGATCCCGACGTGGCGGTTTGGTACCGGGCAAACGCGGGGTCGCCCTTTGCCGAGGCGATCAATCACATCCGTACCGGCATTTTGTTTTCTGATATCGATTCACCTCCGAAAGCCATCATGGTGACCTCGGCGCTGCCTGGAGAAGGTAAGACGACGTTGGCAAACAATCTGGCGCTGGCTTTCGCCCAGCTGGGTCGCACGGTGTTGCTCGAATGTGATCTTCGGCGTCCCCGCGCCCGGGATATCTATGAACTGGATAGTGATTCAGGGTTGACGGACTTGGTGCAGGATCCCGGGCTGAGGGATGTCTGTATCCATAAACCCTTCGAGGATCAGGATTTCTATGTGCTCCCCGCCGGAGAAAAGGTTCCGAATCCCCTGGAGTTGTTGTCTTCCGATACCTTTTCCCGGGTGTTGCGGGAACTCCGAGAGGAATATGAGCATGTCATCCTCGACGCGCCGCCGGTGCTGCCTGTCAGTGATGGGGTCGTGCTGGGCCACCGGGCCGATGGCGTCGTGGTCGCGATTCGCTCGCGGGATACGACGGAAAAGGCCGCCCGGGATGCACTGCGTCGGTTGCGAGCCGCGCGTATCGAGCCGTTGGGCGCGGTGCTCACCCAGGCGCATGCAAAGAAGATGGCCTATTATGGCAGCCAGTATTACGCCGATTACTCTTACTATGGTGATAAGGCTTATCGTTGACGGGCGTTATGTATGGGGAGAGCGGCTGTGTGAAAGGGTGGTTCGGCAAGTCTCGGCTCTGTTTGATCGTCGTTTGGCTGCTGCTTCGTTTGCAATGGCGACGGCACGAGACCTTGCCACGTTTACTCGATCGAGTCGTGTTATGGCGAGGCATTCCGGTATGTGTCGGTACCGCCGAGGCGGTGGATGCGGTAGCCTGCGTATTTCATCATGCCCGGCGGATTCCCGGTCTGTGGGTGAGTTGTATTCCGCGCGGAGTGGTTCTCGCGGCGTTACTCAGAGATAGCCCGGGCACCTGCCTGAAAATTGGCTTTTCCCCGATAACCGGGCATCGACAAGGCCATGCTTGGTTGAGTCGCGAAGGCGAGCCGTTGATGCCCGAAGACAGCGAGCTGTTGGCTAGGCATCGCTACGCCGCGGTTACATCCTTGCCATTACGGCTTCACCGGAGAATACATTGAACGATATTCCCGCGACGCTATTCGGCTTTTCCCGGCGTCTTCGAGACGGTGATCTGTGCCTTACCGAGCTGGGTGACGGTAGTGGTGTGATATTGGATTTGGACGGTCATCAGGTATTGACCTTGAACGGTAGTGGCGTTGTGCTCGTCGATGCGATTGCCGCCGGGACGCTGGCGATCGACGACTTGGCGAAGATACTTCGCGAACGCTTCGATGTGGAGGAAATGGTTGCGGAGCGCGATGTACAGGCGTTTCTGGAGGAGCTGGGTGGCTATGTGTAGTCGCCGCTACCCGCGCAAGGGGACTCTGCTCCGGCCCGCCTGTCTACAGCAGCGCTCGGAAGAAGGGCGTCCATGCGAGTGCGACCAGCAATGCGGCGGTAAGACTCAGGTACATATGCTGGCGATGCGGATTTGCGGTCCCTGCCTGTAGCGCATCCACCGCGAATACCTTGCTCATCAGTGCATCCAGCAGTAAAACGAAGAATAGCAATACGGCGAGAGCCGGGGCGATGTACGAGACGGTCGTCAGCCAATTGGTTTCGGCATTACTGTCCGCGATAAAGGCGAGTGGCGTAATCGCCAGCGCCAGCAGATAGAGGCAGAAGCGGGCCGGGCCGAGAGATTTGATCGTGGATAGCATGGCGGGATAACGAGGATAAGGAATTGCTGCTATTATCCCGGCGGTTGAAGCGGGAGGCAATGATTTAATGGCCACGGCCAGTCGAGCTTCGAATTTCAGCGTGCGGGCGAGCATTCCGATGTTTGCTTGTCTGTGGCTATTATATATTTCCCCGGAGTCCGTCTTTTCCTTCAGCGGCCGGCTACTTGTCAAGTCCAATTTGGAGACTTCATCCCCCATGCGAATCGTATCCTTCAATACCAACGGTATTCGTGCGCGTGAACATCAATTGGAACGCCTGCGCGATGAACTGAGCCCAGATGTGATTGGGATCCAGGAAACCAAGGTCCACGATGACATGTTCCCGCTGGATATGATGAAAAGGCTCGGATATCACGCTGAATATTTCGGCCAGAAGGGCCACTACGGCGTGGCTCTACTGTCGCTCCAGCCGCCGGAGCGGGTCATCAAGGGGCTGCCGGGGGAGGACGAGGCCGATCAGCGCCGCATGATCAGCGCAACCTACACCTTCTCTGGGCAACCGGTAAGTGTGATGAACGGTTATTTTCCGCAGGGCGAAAGCCGTGATCATCCAGAAAAATTTCCGAACAAGCAGCGTTTTTATCAGAACCTGCTGGATACCTTGCGCGCCGATCATGACCCCGGCGAGAACCTAGTCGTTCTCGGCGATATGAATGTGGCCCCCCTGGATCGGGATATCGGTATCGGGCCAGACAATGCGAAACGCTGGTTGCGCAGCGGCAAATGCAGCTTTCTCCCGGAAGAGCGGGAATGGTTGCAACGTCTGATGGACTGGGGACTGCAAGACACCTTTAGGGTTTGTCATCCGGATGCCGACGATCGTTTCAGTTGGTTCGATTACCGCAGCAAGGGTTTCGATCGCGAGCCGAAACGCGGTTTGCGCATCGACTTGATCATGGCGACCGAGCCGCTGATCCGGAAACTGAACGGCGCGGGCATTTCGTATGAGATCAGGGGGATGGAAAAGCCTTCCGATCACGCGCCGATTTGGGCGGATTTCGATCTCTGAGCGATAGCCGTCAAGCCGGCGCGGGATTCCCAGCCGGGCCGGAAACCGCCGGGTGGGCCTCGATGAAATTGCCACAGGAACTGATTCGCGAGAGTTCCACCTCGATGATCTGGTTGGCCCGCTCCAGACCGAGTTCAGTGATGGCGACGCGTAGAAAATTGGGCGTATAACCGCTGACGGCGTAGCTTTTCCCTTCCGCCCTCAGTGAAGCGGCTTCGACCAAGACCGGCAACCGTTCGCCGATGTGGTGCCGCTGGATATTGCGTTTCATTCCTGCAGCCAGCGCGTGCAGCGCTTCGCTGCGTTCCCGTTTTAGCGTTCGTGGGAGTTGTTCTGGCAGCATCGCTGCTTTTGTGCCACCACGCGGGGAATAGCTGAAGATATGGATATGGCCGAAGCCGGTGGTCTTGATGAAATCCAGGGATTCCTGCCAGTCGGCTTCGCTTTCACCAGGGAAGCCAACGATGATGTCGGTAGTAATGTTGAGTCGTGGCACCGTCTGCCGGGCATGCTCGACGAGAGCGCTGAATTCGGCGGTTTTGCAGCGTCGCGCCATGCGTCGCAATGTGCGGTCGCAACCGCTTTGGAGTGGCAGATGCAGGTGCGGCATCAGGCGCGGGTTGTCGAACAATGTCCAGAAGTTCTCTGGTATGTCCCAGGGTTCCAGCGAGCCCAAGCGGATGCGTGGCATGCCGGTTTCAGCCAATACCCGGGCGATCAACCGGCCGATGTCGCTGTCCGTGTCGGCGCCGTAACCGCCAAGATGCACGCCTGTCATCACGATCTCGCGGACACCTTCGTCGTGAAGTTGGTTGATCTCCGAGATAATTTCACCCAATGGACGGCTGCGTTCCTCGCCGCGCGCGACGGTGACGATGCAGAATGTGCAACGATAGCGGCAGCCATCCTGAACCTTGACGAATGCGCGCTGCCGCCCCGCCGGCAACAGTGGTGCGTGGCTGTCGTCGATGTGCGTGGCCGGCATCGTGGGCACGGACAGGGATTCACTCACCAGTTCCGCGAGGCGGTGCTTGTCTCGGTTTTCCACCAGCAGATCGACACCGAGATCCGCTGCGGCGGCGTCGGCGTTCAATGTGGCATAGCAGCCACTCAGCACCAGTTTCGCTTGTGGATTGCCACGTTGCGCGCGGCGCACCAGCTTGCGGGATTTACGCACTGCCTCTTCGGTAACCGCGCAGCTGTTGATCACGATCAGATCCGCCTCTTCGACCTGATCGGTATCGTGATGACCCAGGGCGAGAAAATCGCGGCGCCAAGTCTCGGTTTCGGCCTCGTTCAGTCGGCAGCCCAGGGTTTTGAAGTGGATACGCATGATATAGTCACGGGAAGATGTGGCGCGCTGAAGGGTAGCCCGGGTTGCGAGTCAGTGGAATACTATGCTGCCGGTGTAGTCACGGTCAGCCAAGCGTTGGAATTATCGCACGTTCCTTTCGCCCCGGGCCGTGTTGCTCGTCGTTTATTTGGAATGGCCAAAGGTCACGCCTCGCGCCTTGATTTGCGCTTTTTCAGGGGCAACAGAGTCCATTGCTTTCGTGTTAACAGTCCCTCGAAGCCTGCCGGGTTTAGGATGATTCTACTGCGGCGGTGGGAAATTGGTCCATTTTCCGATCTTTTTCGTTGCGTAGCCCCACTATGCACCTCAAAAGACCGAAAAATTGTCCTCGATTTCTCACTCGCCTTGTTACGAACCCTTAACAGGCTCCTAGGTTTGCCGCGGCGACGCAGCAAGGTGATGATACCAAATGACTGATTTGAATGCGTTGTCTCACGATCCCGCTTTGTTGCTGCTGGTCATCGCCAGCCTCTTTTTGTTGCTGTTGGTGCTGCTGTTGATCGCCGTCGCCGATTTGCGTCGTCAGCAGGCGGTCATGGCTGAGCGCATGGCGAGAGATATGGCCGAGATGCTCGAAGCGCAGTTCACCGGCATGGAATTTCTACGCACCCAGCAGGCGGAATCCGAACGCCGCCAGAGCAACTTGATTGTCACCTCGGCGGCAAATGCCCAGCGCGATCTCGACGGAGTGAAGGATAGCCTGATGTTTCAATTTGCTGAACTGTCTTCCGCGCAGCAGCGAGATATCTCGCGCGCCGCCCGCGATACCGGCGAGGCGCTCATTACCCTGCGCGAGCATCTGGGCGAACGCTTTTCCACGTTGGAGCAGGGGGTGAAAGCCGGACATGCGGAGATGTCCGCGCAGCAAGTGTTGCGCGCAAATCAATTGGAAGCGGTTGTGCAGGGACTGTTCGCGGAGAACAAGACGGCGTTGGAAAAGCGTCATGCCGATGTACTCACGATTCAGCAGGAAGTGCTATCGCGGCAATTGGCCGCCGTCGCAGCGAGTATCGAAGCCAGCCTGGGGCGTCAGAATGAGACCATCGAGCGGCACATCGATGGCTTGACGAAAACCACGGATGCCCGCTTGCGGGCCATCAGTGAGCAGGTGGAGCAACGGCTGGACAAGGGTTTCGAGAAGACGACCCGGGTGTTTTCCGAGGTATTGGAACACCTGAACCGAATCGATGAAGCGCAGAAGAAGATCACCGAGTTGTCGGCTAGCGTCGTCAGCCTACAGGAGGTATTGTCGGACAAACGCTCGCGTGGGGCGTTCGGCGAGGTGCAACTCAGCGGTCTGGTCGCCAATCTGATGCCGGAAAAGGCCTTCAGCCTGCAACACACGTTGAGCAACAAGATGCGTGTCGACTGTCTGCTGTTTCTTCCCGATCCTACCGGGAATGTTGCCATCGATGCCAAGTTTCCATTGGAGAGCTATCAGAGGATGCTCGATGATCGTGCCTCGGATATCGATCGAGCTGCCGCGCGGCGTCAATTTCGCCTGGATATCCGCAAGCACATCGAGGCCATCTCCGGAAAATACATCATTCCGGGTGAAACCGCGGATGGCGCGGTGATGTTCATCCCTGCCGAGGCGGTATTCGCCGAGATTCACGCGCACTTTCCCGAGATCGTCAACGAGGCCCAACGACGCCGCGTGTGGCTGGCGTCGCCGACAACGATGATGGCGATCCTGACCACCGCGAGAGCGGTATTGAAGGACGAAGCCACGCGAGAGCAGGTGCATATCATCCAGGCGCATCTGAATGCCTTGTCTGGGGATTTCTCCCGCTTTAAGAAACGTATGGATACTCTCGCCAGGCACATCCGCCAAGCGAACAAGGATGTCGACGAGGTCAGCACCTCGGCGCGGAAAATCAGCGATCGATTCGAAAAAATCGAGTTGGTCGAGTTGGATGAGCGGCCTTCCTTGAGTGAAAAGTAAGGTGAGTGGGAGGCGACCATCCTGACCCTGAGTCTTGCGGATGTCGATCTGCGGGTCGATGTCGACGGCTTGTCGCTAGCCGCCTTGGAGGCGCGCTACGCGTTTCTGCGGCCACGCGTCCATGCGGCGTCACCCAAGGAATCATGGCCCTGCATCCATGTGCGACCGTCGTTGCCGATAGAGCTACGGGATGCCCTGAAGGTGCTTCGATGCAATGACGAAATCCCGTGTGCGCGGGGAGGAGATAGGCGAGTTTATTTTCCTGATGGCTGTCACGTCTATGATGTCTCGAAAACCACGTCCGAAGTGATGCAGCCTCATTCTGAGGCGGGGGCGGCCGTGAACGCCGCCATCGTGCGCGCGTTCGCGCTGTGTGGAGGAATCATCGTGCATGGCCTGGCTTTCGAGCATGGCGACAAGGGCTATTTGGCGCTGGGAGACAGCGGTTCGGGGAAGTCCACCCTGGCGACCGCGATCCTACTTGCCGGTGGCCGGATCGTCAGTGACGATCTGGTGCTGTTGGGAAGAGCGTCCGATGGCGGGGTTCGGGTATTACCCTTTCGTGCCGACATGGTGTTGCGCGATCCGAGCTATCGGCGATTTCGCGCGAGATTGGAACTGAACGGCATGGAGTTGGATGAGTTGCGCGTGAATGGCGAACGAAAGTGGAGAATCTCGCGAGATCGGCATCCGGAGTGTTTTGTCCGAGCGGTATCGGTTGCCGCTGTTTTGTGCCTTGCTTCTCCCGACGGGGAAGGCAATTGCGTGCTCAGCCTCATTACTCAGGCCGAGGGTTACGCGGCGATCGCACGGGACAACTATTTCTTCAACAGCCCTCATCCTTTGGAGCAACGCGCGATGAGCCAGACTCTCGGCGCTTTGCTGACCACGGTTCCGGTGCTGAAGGTCGCATCCTCCAGGCGATTGTTCTTGAGGCCGGTCGAGGAGGTCGATGGCTTGCTTCGGCGCATTGAAAAACATGCGTGTCAGCATCATTTACATCTGTGATCCGGTTCTCGTTGTGCAATTTAACTTTTATTTAACAGTGGGTTGCTTGCATCCTGTTTATGTTTTTCTTTAATGTGCCACATGGTTTGGCGTGTGGGTGTCAGTATATTTTACAGAGTGCCGGCCTGCCCCAGAGCATCAATGGTAAAAACTATTAAATTCAATTTCTTACTGGTGATGGCATGAAATATGTATATCAGTAATGACACTGTTTTTCTGGGCATTACCTCCATGAATTTTTTAAAAATTATCGTTATCGGCGCCTTGCTTGGCGCCTCTTCGGTCCACGCCGCACTGATTGACAACGGGGCGCCGGATGCCCAAAGCGGCGTCACGATTGCGAATGCGAAGACCGGCGCGGACGATTTCGTGCTGTCACGCCTAGAGAACACCTTGCTGGGTGGAAGCTTCTGGACTTTGGAATCAGATCCGACGAGCTGGGATGGAACTCTGGAGATACGCTTTTATGACGATGCCGGCGGAAACCCGGGTAATGGTACTCCTACTCCGGTGCAAACGGTGATGCTGCACTCGGCGGATATCAGCCGCACGCAGACTGCGGCGGGTATTTCCCTGGGACTGTTTACCGGTCTGGTCGAATATCGGAATGTTTTCACCTTTACGACACCGGTGGACTTGATCGGCGGCCACTACTGGATGGCGTTGTATATGCAGGGTGACCTGAACAACAACAATCCGGAGATATTCTGGGAGACCACCGGTTCTCAACATTATTTTGCTGCTGCGCAGTCCAGCCGCGCGGTGCCCCCGTTGGCGTGGAACAATGTATACCACCCTTCGGGTCCCACCGATCTGGCTTTCACCTTGAGTTTCGATATTCCGGAGCCGGTGCCTGCTGTATTGATGTTGGCGGGTGTGGCGGCTATGATGGCTGGAAGAAGGAAAAAGGCTGCGTAACAGCGCCTTTACCAGACTATACCCGATCGACTTTACTATCGGGTGGGATGATTGTTGAGTTTGTAATGATGAAGCAAGAGATGCGCACTATCAGTGAGACGAGCCGCCAGGACGAGAAGCGCCTATATGAACCACCGAGCGTCGAACGTCAGCGTTTGGACGCAGTGGTCAAGGCGGGTGGTAATGGCTCCGTCGACAGCCCTTTTGGTACAAAGAATGAAATTCCCTGATGGATCGTCTCGTTCGAAACGTGAAAAGGCTCCTCCTTGTTGAGGGGCCTTTTTTCATGCGTCGGGAATACTCTATCTGGTAAGGTGCTTATCATGAGGGGAGGATGAACGAGGCGTGCGATTCATCCCGATTCGCCGCGTAAGGCCTCCAGGAATATCTCGGTTGTGACGAGATTGGACAGTTCGGCTGGGAGTTGTGAGCCAAGGGGTCGCGTCAGCTGAGTCGTCAGCCAGGAGGGGTTTACGATGCCGATTTCGCTCAGAAGCCAGTACCGCGCGGCGGGGACCATCCCTAGCAGTCCGGTATCGTTTACCCCGGGGATATTGAAGTTGGGTTTGCTCGGGTAAGAAAGCACAGCCTCCGGCAGTCGATTCCGCATGGCTCGGCGTAGCAGGGCCTTGGGTTCGTTATCGGGGTAGACGAGCAAGTCGGGTGGGGTGCGAAAGCCGAATTCGATCAGACTACGATGCATCAGTGGATGACGGATATCCAGTTGGTGCCCGGCCGCGAACTGTTGATTGGGCGCCATGCCATAGGTAGCGAACCAATTCAGTGCGCTGAGTAGACGACTGCGTCGAACCCCATTTTCCAGGCACGACTGTTCCTTCAATGCGAGCATGTCACGATACAGCTCATGCCAAGCAGGGTGTAGCCATGCGGGCGGCCTGCGGAGCTGGTTGTAGAGGCGTCGCGGCCACGAACCTTCCCGGGCCAGCGTCAGTTTGAAGGCGCGGCGCAGATTCGCGCCTGGGTTGCGTCGGCGGGTCCATTGGTTTCCTTTCCAGGCGGCCATGAGTGCCTCGATTCGCCTGCCGGAGCTCCAAGCATCTCCGAGATGGAACTGGCTGGGTTCGAACCATTCATCACCGCCGATGCCCAGCAGCAAGGTTCCGCGGCCCTGTTCGTGGACGAAGCGATAGAAGGGTTCGTAATAGTAAGCGTTTGGGGCCACGATATAATCCAGTCTTTCGGTGAGCGCCTGGATAAAGTCCGTATTGCGAAAAGTCGAGACATCCAGTTTCTTGACCGTTACCCCATGGAAGCCTTCATGCAGGTGGATGATCCGGCTTTCGTCACAGGTCTGTCCGGGAAAAATCTGACTGAAGGCGCTTGTGCTCGCGGCTCGCTGATCGCCCCGTGCGGCCAGATGGCGGATCGTGCCCCACAGACTGCCCGAGTCGAGACCGCCACTTAGGCTCAGGCCGGTATTCTCATCGGGAATCGCATGCTCTACCGCGTGGTCGAGCAGCATGCGTAGTTCAGCGGCGCGTTCGGCTTGGTTTCGTTGGGAAGGGACGACTGTCTCGGTGTCTGGCGGTTGCCACAATGGCTGGACTACGGCCTGCTTCTTGCCGGGCGAGAAGCGATACAGTCGTCCGGGTAGGATGCGAGAAATACCCTGGTAATAGGTCTTACCCGGTTGTGACAAGGTTTGGTTGAACAACAGATACTCGACCAGGGCGCCGTGATCGATGCTTGGAGTTTCGTCGTTCAGGAGATGAAGCTGGCGGATATCGGTCGCGATGACCAGGTTGGCGTGACCGTGACGGTAATGCAGCGCGCGGATGCCGTCGATCGAAGTGTAGACACTCGTTACGCCATCGGCGGCGCAGATGATGGTCGAGAACTCTCCATCCAACTGAGCCAGGGATTCGGTGGGGACGCGAGACAGGAAGCGGCCCAGGCGTTCGGCGTCCGATTTGCCCTGGATGCTCGGGTCGATGTCGCGCCAGTTCGCGATATAGCCGTCGACGGCGATAAGTCGCCCGCCCTGGCGGCAAAGACTGGTCTCGCCAGCCAAGTGTTGAATCGCCAGTACCCGCCTGTCGATTCGATGACTGAGCGTTTTGCCACGAAACGGCGTGGCCGCGCCCAGGCGTCGAATCTGTGCGCTCATCTTGGGAGAGGGAGCGTCGCTGGGGTAAGCGATAAAGGTAAGTGAACTCACGATAGCGCGCTAGCAGGCCGTTGAAAAATGGTATTTTTCAACATCCTGCTAGGCTTGCGGCCAGCCGCGACTCTAGCCACGGCGATATTCAACCGGGCCGAGTAATATTGGGTGAGGATGAGGGAACGGTTTTATCTTCAGAAGGTTGCGCCATTCCATCCCCACATATGACGTGGAGGCGAGGAAAACTCGATATAGACCCGCGTGGCTGGTATACCGAGCCGATTGGAAATGATGTCCGACAGTTGTGCCGAAAAGCGCTTGGTGTCTGTTTCCGGCAGGCCGAGACTTTTCAACTCCACATAAGCCAGTGGCTCGGTGCTACCGGCAAACAGCATGTTACGGTTGCTCGTCAGGTTGACCATGACGTATTGCTCCGGTTTTCCCAGCATCTCCGCTATTGCGCTTGAAAGCGTGGCGAGGAATGCGTCGCGGTTGGTGTCTTCCGGGGGCGTGTTCGTTGTAAGCTGTATCAATGGCATGAGATTTCCGCGCTATTTGCAGTAGGTCTTTATCCGTTTCCTGGCCGTGGTGATCATCTGTTGGCGTTCTTCCTCGGTCGGGCGATAATAGTTCCCATCGCTACCCTTGATGCGCTTTCGCCCGAGAGACTCCAGGCCCTTCAGATTGCGTGTCGCGGCAGAGCAGTTGGCTTCTTGCCTCCGGGTTTCGGCGCGCTGTTCGGCAAGTTTCTTTGCGGCCAACTCCCGGTCCTCGCGCCGATCATACATATCCTGTAGGCGTTGCTTGAGGTTTTCCCGCTGTTCAGTGACAGTCTCGCCCGAGACGCGATTTTTCTCCGGGATGGCGTCTAGCCGGGTGAAATCTCGCCGAGTCGGTGGATTTTGCGAGTAAACCGTGCGACCGGCGGCGTCCACCCACTTATACATCTCCGCATGGCTGGGCGCGACCGGAAAAAGCAGGCCGACGCCAATCAGTGTCGTGCCCAATAGGCGTTCTTTTCGATGGATCGTAGCGGCTGGCATCATCTTGCTTCACCGAGTGAAAAGTTGGTTGTCATCCCCAAACTGCCAGGTCCGGGTGATGTCTAGTACGTCGACATGCTTGCGAATCTCCTCGGGAAAAGGGGCGAACGGCGCCGCCAGTTTCACGATGCGTATCGCCGCGTCGTCGAGAACCTTGATACCCGAGCTGCGCAATACGCGCACGCGTTCCAGCGTGCCATCCGCGCGCACGGCGACATGCAGCACAAGTTCACCATAGAGTTTCTTGCGTTTTGCTTCCTCTGGATAATTCAGGTTTCCAATGCGCACTACCTTACGGCGCCACGCGTTGAGGTAGCCGGCATAGAGATACTCCTTGGTGGCGGCGCTGATATGTTTTCTACGGCTCTTTTGCGAAAACATTCGATTGCGTTGATCGATCTCGGCTGTCAGTTCATTGATCTGCTGGTTGGTCGATGCGAGTATCTCCTTTAACGTCGGGGGACTTTTCTTATTGAGTGTCTTGCTGTCGTTTTCCCGGTTTACCACCTTCACGGTGGATCTCTTCACCGTTACAACTTTTTCGGCCTTGACGGGAGTCTCCGGGAGGTTCGTCTCCGCCGGTGTTGTGGTGGCTTGGATAGGAGTCGGCGTTGGCGGAATGGGTTGGCTGGGCCGACTGCTGGGACGTTTCTCCATATCGGTTTCTCCGCCGCCTTGCTGTGAGGCCTGCGCGAAGAATCGCGCATCATCGGCGGGTTCGCTTTTTTTTGGTTGGCGTACCACAATGATATCCAGGGTACGCTGCGCGGGAGGTTGTGAAGCACGGTCCGTGAAGTCGAAGGTGATGCCGAGGATGACTACCGCGTGGATCACGACGGCGACAAATAGCATGATGCCGAGTCGATCGAAGGAGTTGTCTGTCAATGTCGCCATGGTTCAGCGATTTCCAATCAGGGTGGCGCGGTGGCGCATCTTGTTGCTTATCTCAATCTTGCCGTTGGCGGCGACCAAGAGAACCTGGTCCACGCCCAACCGGTGGGCAATGTCCCGCCATTTCCCAGGGCCGGCGATAAACAGCGCGTTGGCTGCGGCGTCGGCGATGGTCGCGCTGGGATGAATGACTGTGACCGAGTAGGCATGTTCGATCGGCCGCCCGCTTCTGGGATCGATGATATGCTGTCTATCGATCCCATTGCAACGATTGCTTGGGACATAATCACCGGCGGTAAACACGCTTTCGTCACCGGATATATCCACGCTGCCGAGTACACCTCCTCCACTTGGGTTGCGTAGCGCGATACGCCATGGCACCCCGCGTCGGGAACCGATGGCTCGTAAGTCACCTCCGATGTTGACCAGCGCGTTTTCTATCCCCAGTTCTTGCATGCGCTGAATCGCGAGATCGATAGCGTAGCCTCTTTTTAGTCCGGTGAAATCGAGTTGGACGTTCGGATTCCTCGCGCAGATTTGAATGCCGTGTATCTCGATGTCATCCATGCCGATGTTTTGCGAGATCAATGCGTCGATCTGTTTTTGACCGGGTGCTGGACGGCACGCCTGTCCAGCTTGCCGCTGGAGTCCCCACAAGGCATTGAGTTTGCCGGCGGCGGGATTGATCAGGTGGTTGGACTTGGCATACAGACGCTTGCCGATCTTGATCAGCGGCATGATCGATGGGGCGACGCTGAAGCGCTTTCCGGTAGATAACAGGTGATTTGTCCTGGCCAGGGGGGGGGCGTCTGGGCTGCCCCACAATGCATGCATGGAGGTTAGTTCGTCGACGACTTCGGCAATCGCCTTCCTGGCTTGCTCCTTGGGTGCGCCGATGACGGTGATGTCGACGAACGTGTCGGGGAGTTTCGTCCGGTGGTTGTAGACTGGGTTTGAGGAAGGGATGCATGCCGTCAGAAGTAATATCAACCCTAGCGTGGCGGCGATTCGGGGAAACCACCGAGGTGAAACCGAGTACAGCTCTTTCATGGCGGGTCAGGAAGCTTCCATGCGATCGAAGAGCATGGCGCTGATATTCAGTTCGAATTGTCGGTCCAGCTCGCGAATGCA
>JALSSX010000282.1 GCA_026984055.1 Sedimenticola sp.
TCCCGTCACAGGGCGGCGTGTTGCTGTTGGGCAATCACATTAGTTGGCTGGATTGGGCGATGATCCAGATCGCCTGCCCGCGCCCGGTGCATTTCGTCATGCATCGCAAGATCTACGAACGCTGGTATCTAAAGTGGTTTCTCGACCTGTTCGGCACCATTCCGATCGCACGTGGCCAGAGCCGCGCGGCTCTGGCGCATATCCGCGATCTACTCAATGCGGGTGGCGTGGTGTGCCTGTTCCCCGAGGGCGCGATCAGCCGCAACGGCCAGCTCGGGCCGTTCAAGCATGGTTTCGAACGCGCCGCGAAAGGCGCCGACGCGGTGATTCTACCCTTCTATCTACGCGGTCTGTGGGGCAGTAGTTTTTCGCGTTCCAGCCAATGGATGAAGGCGCGCCCGCGCGCCGGGTTGCGGCGCGATGTCATTGTCGCCTTCGGCCCACCATTGCCAATCGAATCCAACGCGGCCGAGGTCAAGGCGGCAGTGTTCGAGCTATCCATCGATGCCTGGCGCGCCTATATCAGCACCCTGCCCCCAGTTCCGCTGGCGTGGCTGCAAAGCGCTCGCCATCAGCCCGGGCGGATGGCGATCGGCGACAGTAACAGCCGCATCTGGCTCAACCGCCGACAGGCCGCCGCCGTGGCCATCCGGCTGGCGCGGCGCATTCCGGCCAAGGCAGCCATCGGCCTGCTGCTGCCGACAAGCCGCCTGGGCCTGCTGATGAACCTGGCGGTGTTACTGCGCGGCGGACGCATCGTGAACCTTGACCCACGCCTGCCACTGGACACCTTGCACGCCATGATGTCTTCCGCCGGAGTCGAATACCTGTGTTGCACGCGCGCGCATATCGACAGACTCGCGCACGACGGCCACGATCTGCATACGCTGCTCGATGAAAGCGAAACCTGCCTCATCGACAATGCCGACTTGAGGCCAGCATGGCTGTCCGGGTTATGGCTGCGCCTGCCGTCGGCATCCTGGCTGTACCGTCTGGTCGGAAAGCCGGTCGGCCTGGACGCCACCGCCGCGATCGTATTCGAGGGAAACCACCAGCACGGCCTGCGCGGCATCCTGCTCAGCCAACGCAACATCATCGCCAATATCCGCCAGATCGTCGAGGTGCTGGACGCGCGCGTCGACGACGTGATGCTCGCCAGCCTGCCATTGTCACAGGCACTCGGGCTGACCGTCACCGGACTGCTGCCGCTGGTTGAAGGCATTCCGCTGGTGTGTCATCCAGACCCAAGCGACGCCAGGGGCATCGCCCGCGCAGTGGCGCGCAACAGCGTCACGTTGCTGATCGCGACCCCCACCTGCCTGCGACAATGCGTGGAGGACGACGGCATCCATCCGCTGATGCTGGAATCACTACGCCTGGTGGTCAGCGGCCGGGAACGCCTGGATGCCGAGTTGCGTGAAGCCTTCCGCCTGAAGTTCGGCAAATGCATCCATGCCGGCTATGGGATCGCCGAAACCACCCCGGTCGCCTCGGTGAACATCCCCGACCGTATCGCGCTGGACGACTGGCATATCCAGACCGGCAACAAGGCC
>JALSSX010000283.1 GCA_026984055.1 Sedimenticola sp.
TCAAGGGGCGCCCCAAGGTCAAGCTACCGCCTGAATGGGTTGCCATCAATCCATTGCTCGACGATGACGGGAACCTTATTGCTGACCACGTCAACTTCCCGACTTTGACAGCCGCAGACTATCGGGCTGACAGATAGATGTTATTTTTGAATTGACTGTCTATATGAGGTTGACACGTTCCGCATCCAGGGCATTGCAAGCTCTGTGCGGCGAACTCGGCGTCGCGTACCGGGCATCGGTGATCTCCAATGGCACCTGCTGGCCGGACGACCCCGCCGCCTTCGTTCGCGAGCACCACATACAACAGGTCCAGATCAGCTTCGATGGCCTACGCACGAATCACGACCGACGGCGCCACTACCGCAAGGCATACCGAAGCGGCAAGGTCAGGCCATCCTCGTTCGACCGGGCCGCGGCGCTGGTCGATCGGCTCGTACAGGTGACGCGCGTCGATCTGCGCTTCAATATCGATGCAAAGAACGCAGAAGACATGTGCCCATTTCTGGCCTTCGCCAAGGCGCGCGGCTGGTTTTCCGCACCCTACCCCGCAATCTTCCAGCCCGCGCGGCTGGCAAGCTATTCGGAGCACTCGGCTTTCATGCGCGAGTCTGAACTCGCGCTGGCGGACTACGACAGACTGCGGGCTGAGGCGCGTGCCTGGCTGGCATCCATCGGCGGAATGGAAGAAGCGGAAACCCCCTCAGGCTACCCATCGCCCAAGCGCTCGGTATGCGCGGCACTGGCCGACGCCTCCATCGTCGTCGGCGGCGACGGCTTGGCCTATCGCTGCGGCTTACAAGTCGGCGAGGCTGGTCGCGCCATCGGCGTCATCGCCACGCCCAGCCTTTCCGGCATTCCAATCCAGAGGGAAGCCGACAATGACGATACCTGGTGGAAGGCATTCGACCCCTGCGAACAAGCGACTTGCCGACAATGCTCCTTCCTGCCGATCTGCTGGGGCGGCTGCCCGAAGAAACACCTGGAACAGGATCGGCATGCATTGGACGAACAAGGCGACTACTGGCGGCAAAATCTCGCCCGGCTCATCGCCAACGGCGCGCACGAGACACTGACGACGCCAATCGTCTACGACGAAGCCGATCAGTTTCGAGGCGGCCACGCGGATCCGGCGTCCACCAGGGCATCTGGATAAACAACGACGCCAGAGCGCGAGACGATCAGCACTCCAACTTTCAAGATGGGACCTGAAACACCCCGAATGATGAAAGGTCGCCCGTGGTTCGGCCACGGAATGTCCGAGGCAGGGTGATGCCGAGGCCAAACCTACGCGGACGCATTCACGGCGCTCCCGCGGACAGATCGTAGGCAACCGACAGGCGACTTTCACGCCAACATCACTTATGAGGATCTCGAAAAATGCCTTCCATGACATTTTTCTCGTCGCAAAGAGAAAATGCGATTGCCTCTTTGCTCACATTTTCCATCACCTATTCGTGATCGAAAAGGGTGGGACATCCCTGTCCCACTCGGGCATCTCGGTTTTTCGAGATGTCCTTATGACTTCTTCCCCAGCGCCGCCGCCAACGCATCGGCCATGGCATTGCCGGCTGAACGCTTCCGCGCCGAGGCCGCGTCTCCGGCCGCCGCGCGTCTTGACTTGCGCGGCCGGGCTTCAGCCGGCTTGCGCGTTTCTTGCTGATCATCGGCCTTGCCGTCCAGGCGCATGCTCAGTGAAATGCGCTTGCGTTCCTCGTCAACAGCCATCACCTTGACCTTCACCAGATCACCGGTCTTGACCACCTCGCGCGGGTTCTTGATGAACTTGTCAGCCATCGCGGAGACATGCACCAAGCCATCCTGATGCACGCCAATATCGATAAAGGCTCCGAAATCGGTGACATTGGTGACCACGCCTTCGAGCAACATGTCCGGCTTCAGATCAGCGATCTTCTCCACGCCCTCCTTGAAGCTGGCGGTCTTGAATTCCGGACGGGGGTCTCGCCCCGGTTTCTCCAATTCAGCAATGATATCGCGCACCGTCGGTTCACCGAAGCGCTCGTCGGTGTAATCGGCCGGATCCAGGCCGCGCAGAAAGACGCTATCGCCGATCAGACCGTGCAGATCGCGCCCATGAGCCTTGGCGATGCGCTCGACCACGCCGTAGGCCTCCGGATGCACCGCGGAAGCGTCCAGCGGATTCTCGGCCCGCTGAATGCGTAGAAAACCCGCCGCCTGTTCAAAGGTCTTGGCGCCAAGGCGCGGCACCTTCAGCAGATCCCGCCGGCTGTGGAACGCGCCATTCTCATCGCGGAAACGCACCAGATTATCCGCCAACGCGCGATTCAAGCCGGAAACCTGGCGCAACAGCGCCGGCGAGGCGGTGTTAACCTCCACACCGACCGCATTCACACAATCCTCGACAACGTGCTCCAGGCCGCGCAATAAACGGTTCTGGTCGACATCATGCTGATACTGGCCGACGCCGATCGCCTTCGGCTCAATCTTCACCAGTTCAGCGAGCGGATCCTGCAAGCGCCGCGCGATGGATACCGCACCGCGCAACGACACGTCCAGATCGGGCATCTCCCGCGCGGCCAATGCCGACGCGGAATACACCGACGCCCCGGCCTCGCTGACCACGATGAAACGCAACCCCAATTCAGGATGACGCACCGCCAGATCGCGCGCGAGCTTCTCAGTATCGCGCGACGCGGTACCGTTACCGATGCTGATCAATGAAGCACCATGCCGCCTTGCCAGCGCGGCGAGCGTCGCAATCGCGGCGTCCCACCGCCGCTTCGGCGCATGCGGGTAAATCGTGTCAGTATCTACGACCTTGCCGGTCTCGTCCACCACCGCCACCTTGACACCGGTGCGCAGCCCCGGATCGAGACCGATGATGCAATGGTGACCCGCCGGCGCAGCCAGCAGCAAATCCTTCAGATTGGCGGCAAAGACACTGATCGCCGCCGCCTCGGCCTGTTCACGCAAGCGCATCTTCAGGTCCAGGTCGAGACGGGTGAACAGCTTGACGCGCCAGCACCAGCGCACCGTCTCAGCCAGCCAGGCATCGGCGGGACGCTGTTTTTGCACGATGCCAAAGCGGCTGGCGATACGCCGTTCTGCCGGTTTCGGCTCTGGTGCTTCCTCGTCGATCACCAGGTCCAGCATCAGCACGCCCTCGGCACGACCCCGAAACAGCGCCAGCGCCCGATGCGATGGGATCCGAGTCAGCTTTTCCTGGTAGTCGAAGTAATCAGAGAACTTGCGGCCCTCCTGTTCCCTGCCCTCGACCACGCGGGAACGCAGCACGCCTGCGTCCCACAGATAGTCGCGCAACCCACCGACCAGCTCCGCGTCCTCGGCGAAATGCTCCATCAAAATCTGACGCGCGCCATCCAATGCGGCGCCGGCATCCACAATGCCCCCGTCCACGTCGACATAAGCCAGCGCGGCGCTCCCGGGATCCTGCTCGGGATCTTCCAGCAGGCCCATCGCCAACGGCTCCAGGCCCGCCTCGCGGGCAATCTGGGCGCGCGTGCGCCGCTTCGGCTTGTATGGCAGATAGAGGTCTTCCAAGCGCGCCTTGGTATCCGCCTCGCGTAGCGATTTCTCCAATGCCGGCGTCAACTTACCTTGCTCGCGAATGCTGTCGAGCACGACACCGCGACGTGTCTCCAACTCGCGCAGATAAGTCAGCCGCTCTTCCAAGGTACGCAACTGGGTATCATCCAAGCCACCGGTCGCCTCCTTGCGATAGCGGGCAATGAAAGGCACCGTCGCGCCCTCGTCCAGCAGCCGAGCGGCCGCCATGACCCGCGCCGGTGCAACGTCTAATTCAGTGGCGATACGTTGTTCTATATTCATGGATGATTACCGGCCTGTTCGCTCAGCGGCAACAATTGAGAGACACTTTAACAGGCCATTAAAAAATGCCATTTTTCAATGGCCTGTTAAAGTCGCAAGAAAATACATCTATCTCGTGCCCACAAACAATTGGAAGGCATAAGACGGGCCGTATGGAGAAAATGGAGAAATCAAAGGCAACTTTCGCCAAGTATCAATCTGGCGGGATTTCAACGCCGATGCGTCGAAGGGAAAAATGGTGGGCCATGTAGGATTCGAACCTACGACCAATTGATTAAGAGTCAACTGCTCTACCAACTGAGCTAATGGCCCAAGGTCAAAATGGGGTGGACGATGGGGCTTGAACCCACGACCGCCGGAATCACAATCCGGAGCTCTACCAACTGAGCTACGCCCACCATTAAACGGATCTCGCGGATATGGCGCACCCGGCAGGATTCGAACCTGCGACCCACGGCTTAGAAGGCCGTTGCTCTATCCAACTGAGCTACGGGCGCAATTTCAATATGCCGAGCAAGCCGGTGATTTGGTCGGGGTAGAGAGATTCGAACTCCCGACATCCTGCTCCCAAAGCAGGCGCGCTACCAGACTGCGCTATACCCCGATATCACCTGTCACCATTTGGTGAAGGTGCGCAATGATACGCAGACCACCGGCATCCGTCAATGCCCCGATATGCCCTCTGCGGCGACAGTCCGCCGTCTGGTTCGCGATCCGCGTTCGCGCTATGATGCGCGTCTTCGTCAACCCTAGGGACCGGATCATGACCGCCAGCATTCTCGATGGCAAGGCCATCGCCGCAGAGATCAATAACGAAGTGAAACAAGCCGTGGACGCGCGCCTGGCCGCCGGCCAGCGCCGGCCGGGCCTGGCGGTGGTATTGATCGGCAAAAACCCTGCCTCCCAAGTGTATGTGCGCAACAAGCGCAAATCCTGTGAGGCCGTGGGTTTCATTTCGGAATCGCACGATCTGCCCGATACCACCACGCAGGCTGAACTGCTGGCGCTGATCGATGAGCTGAATGCAAAAGACACCATCGACGGCATCCTGGTGCAACTGCCATTGCCGGCGCATATCGACGAAAATCTGATCACCGAACACATCCTGCCCGAGAAGGATGTCGATGGATTCCATCCATGCAATATTGGCCATCTCGCGCTGCGCCAGCCGCTGTTGCGGCCCTGCACGCCAAAGGGCGTGATGACGATGCTGGCTGAGACTGGTATCGAGCTGGCCGGCAAGGACGCGGTCATCATCGGTCAGTCGAACATCGTCGGCCGGCCGGTGGCGTTGGAGCTGCTCGCTGCGCGCTGCACCATCACGGTATGCCACAGCAAGACGAAGGATCTGGCCGGCAAGGTGAAGGGCGCCGACATCATCGTCGCGGCGGTCGGCGTTCCAAGGTTCGTCCCGGGCGACTGGGTCAAGCCCGGCGCGATCGTCATCGACGTTGGCATCAACCGTCTGGAAGACGGCTCCTTGTGCGGCGATGTCGATTTCGACGCGGCGCTGGAGAAGGCCGCGTGGATCACTCCTGTGCCCGGCGGCGTCGGACCGATGACGGTCGCGACCCTGTTACAGAACACCTTGCAGGCCGCCGAGCTGCACGCGGCGAAAAACCGGGCTCAGTAGCGGATTGCCGGCGTCTCGATCTTCAGACCGTTGCCGCGCGCGTTCATGTAGACCTCGAAATCAATGTATTCCGGCGAGCCGATCGCGAATGGCTCGGCACGCAGGCTCATCAGGCACTGGGAGATGCGCTCATGGGTGCCTGTGATTTCGCCAGTGGCCAAACGATACACTGGCATGCCGTTACTCTGGCCCTGGGTGAGAATCTGACCACGAAAGTGCTTGCCGGCATGGTAGTCGTGACACTGGTGACAGGCGATATCCACCTGCCCCCAGCGGGTATGGAAGAGCTTCTTTCCCGCCTCGTAATGCGCCGCCATCGGGCCACTGACATCGACGGCGACCGGCGCGCCCAATGCCAGGCGGCGCACGAAACTCTCCAGCGCCACGGCATCCTGGCTTGCGTAGTCCAGCGCCGGCCCATCCTGCTTGTCGCCGCGACACTGGCGTATCTTCTCGCGCAATGTGATCGGCTTGTGCAGCCGCTCGCTGTACACCGGATAGCGGGCAATGCGTTCGGAATCGAGCTTTTCACCCTGATCGCCATGACAGGCGGCGCAGGCTTTGCCGTTCGCGCCGGGCCGGTGGAACAGCTCCCGCCCCTCGTCGACACTCGCCAGGCCCGGGTTGCCAAAATCATCGTCCTGCAATTCCCGCGCTTCTGGCGTCAGGTAAGCATAACCCGAGCGAGCCTGCCCGGCCATCGCCGAAGCAGTCAATGACATCAGGATAAAGAAAGCGAGCGCGAGGTAGCGGTTCATCGAAGCAATTGCCTCATTTCAGGGTTGCCAGCCAGGCGACCACATCCTCGATCTGCTGGGCGGAAAGAAAGGGGCGGCCGCGATAGGCCTTGGCCACGCGATGCAGCTTCTCCGGGCGCCGATGGAAACCGGGCATTACCGTCTCCGGATTGAAATACGACTGATCGACGACATGCAGGCGGATCGCGCCGACCGACTGGCGCGAGGCGATGCCTGTCAGCGGGGGACCGAGATCACCGAACACCTCGTCTCTGGAAAGCGGCAACTGATGACAGGCCAGGCAGTTCCCCAGATGACCATCGCTGGCAACAGCCATGCCACGTTTGGCCACGCCTTTCAAGCCACCCAGAGGCTGCTCGATCGCGAAGTTCTTCACTTGCCAGGAAAAATAGGCCGCCCCCGGCGCATCATCGCCAGCGGCTCGCTGCCCGGCGGTCAGGGTAAGCATCGAGACAAGAAAGAGGGAAAAGCGGTTCATTCGATAGTACCTGTCGCAGGATTCGGTCGATCGCCGCGCCATGAGGATAGACCACGGCCTCCTCACGCCTAGCCAGGGACGAAGGGATAAAATCCGACGTTCGATCGACTGCGGCGATACAATCACGATTTCGTCGCCTTCGGAATGGTTAAATCCTGTTACTCATCGACATGTCCGAGCATAATGTCGAATCGACCAAGGTGATGATACTGCCACATGTCCCGGATATCCAGATCAGCATCGCGATACGCCAACAAGCCATCGACACCCCGCCCATGAAAACCCGCACGGACCCGCTTCGATCAGCCTCCCATATCGGCAAGTTCCCGTCATCCGCGATGCGGGGAGGATGACGTATGTGGGCCAGATTCTATAATACCCTGAAGTTCCAACTGATTGGCGGCATCCTGTTGATCGCGCTGCTCACCGGCGTGAACAGTTGGTATACGATGCACCTGGTCGATCACCAGAGCCAGCTCAGCGCGGTCATGCAACTCGCCGACCGCATGCAGGTCGCCGCGCAACGCCTGACGATTCAGGGCATGGCCTACCAGGAGAATCCGGCGCGCGACTATGCCACCTACGAGCGGGATCTGAAACTCTATTACAACGACTTGCTGGCAAACATTCAGGTGTTCGACGACGTGCTGGCGGGCTTCATAAAGGGCGGATTCTCCACCC
>JALSSX010000284.1 GCA_026984055.1 Sedimenticola sp.
GATGGGGCGACAATGCCTTCAGTTGGGCGTTATCGAGACCGATCTTGCGGGCATGAGCCGTGTTCAACAGCATATCGAGCATGCCCCAGTCCTCGGTGATGGAGTCAGCAGCGGAGAAATGTCCCAGTTTTTCCCCGCGCAGCACGGATGCCGCATAGCCGCAGGGGTCACGCAGGATGATCACGCCGTTGCTGTCCGGGATGGCCGGTAGCAAGACGCCGAGGCGACCAAGGGATTCGATCGATTTCCATACGATGCGGGCATCGTCGAGGGGGTAATGCCACTCGATCGTCCGTCCCAGGCCGCGTTCGACGAGCTTGGCCACGAGAACCCGGGTTTTTTGACCCAGCAATCCAAGCGTGGACTGACCCGTCTTGGGAAAAAATGGCGCCTTGCCGCAGGTTCTGACCGTGCAGCGTTCGAGGTGTTTCTCGCAATAGTTGCGTATCTGTTCACGATAACGTGGAGCGTCTCCGGTATCGGGGTACAACGTCATGAGATCGTCCAAAACATATTGCGTGTCTGGCTCGTGGCGATAGCTGACGCGAGGATGGCTGTCGAAGACCTTGCCAATCCAGGTCGTGCCGGAGCGGGGCATGCCAAATAATAAGGTGATGGGAGGTTGGATGCGCATGATGTCACTATTCTGAAAACGGATGGAAGGGCTTGGCGACGGACGGTAGTCAAATCCAAGTTGATCGTCGCCAGGCACAGTTTGAATACGTCAGTATACTGTTATAGATCGCGTGTTTCAGTGTGATGACAAGAGGGTTGTGACGGGGAAAGCAAACCCTGAATTGGGTATGCTCTCCCCGCGGGTTGGTATCGGTTGGGTCTACTTATGCACCCCCAACTTCTCGCGCCAGCCTGGATAGAGCGTATCGGCGTCGCCAGGGAAGGATTCGAACGCGCGAGCGAATTCCTTGTGCTCTTTCGCGAATTCGATCGGATCCGCGCCCTCTTTCCAGCACTCGTAGGCCTGGCGCAGCGAGATCGCACCGGCCGCCGGGCTGTCGATATGGCCGTAGGAGCCGCCGCCAGCGGTGTTGATCAAGTTGCCGTGGCCGAGGTTCTCGAAGAAGCCGGGCAGGCGTAGCGCGTTCATGCCGCCGGAGATGATCGGCGTGGTCGGTCGCATGCCATGCCATTCCTGGTGATAGACCGGGCCATCCGCGGAATCGCGTTCGATCATGTAGGCGATATTGGTGTCGCTCTTGTCGCCTTCCATCTTGCCATAGCCCATGGTGCCCACGTGGATGCCGGAAGCCCCCTGCAAGCGGGACATCTTCGCCAGGACGAATGCGGTGTAACCACGCTTGGCGGAAGGTGAGGTCACCATGCCATGGCCGGCACGGTGATAATGCAGATATTGGTCGGGATACTGACGACGCGCGGTGGTCACCATGCCGGGACCACCGACGAAGCCGTCGACCAGAAATGCCAGTTTGTCAGCATCCGGGCCAAAGGTTTCCAGGCCAAAGTCCGCGCGCGCGCACATTTCGTGATAGTCGTCGGCGGTGATGTTCATCGAGAATAACTTGGCTTCGCCAGTCTCGTCCTGGGCGCGCTTCATCGCGTCATAGACCAACGGGATGGTTTTCTTCACCGGGGCAAAAACCTGATTGCCCTGCGGCTCGTCGTTCTTGATGAAATCGCCGCCCAGCCAGAACTGGTAGGCCGCTTCGGCGAACGGCTCCGGGCGCAGGCCCAGTTTCGGCTTGATGATGGTGCCGGCGATGTAGCCGCCGTCCTTGACTGGACGGCCGAGGATGCGCCACAGGTCGGAGATGTCGGTGGCCGGGCCATCGAACATCTGGATGGCGCGAGGCGGTACCCAGAAATCGATCATCTTGGCGTGCTTGATATCGCCCATGCCCTGGTTGTTGCCGATGGTCAGCGTCAGGAAGGAAACGATCATGAAGCGGCCGTCAGTGACATTGCGATCGAACAGTTCGATCGGATAGGCGATGCGCATATCCTCGGTGGCTTCGTCGATGTGGTAGACCAGCGCGTCGACGCCCTTGGTGAAGTCATCGGTGGTGGAGACTTCGACGTTGGTGCCGGTGGAGGATTCGGCGGCAAAGTGCGCCGCCGCCTCCAGGTAGCCATGGCCCGGCTGTGGCGCCATTTTATAGGCAACCAGAATATGTTTGCCGTCTGCGATCAGGTCTTCTTCCTTCAGACTCAGGTCTGAATAACGTGCTGATTGATCCATAAATGTAGTTCCTCGTCTGGGTTGTTTCAGTCAGGCGACTTGTGCCTGGCCACGAAATTTACGATCCGTTGGCTTGCTCCAGGCTCGTGGAGGCGCCGGCATCGACTGGAACGGAAGTATATCAGTGTATATCCATATCAAATAATATAAAGATATTATAAATACCATAAATAAAACATTATGAATTTTCGAGAGTAGACTGTTGCTTCCTGAGACAGCAATATGTGCTACCAGGGATCTGTTCCCCGGGCATCCCGTGGCCGAACGGCAGGCAAGCTTTCATGATCCGGGGTGTTTCAGTCCCCATCATGAAAGTGAGCGCGCGTGCGATAATTCCGGCGCTTGGCTGGTCGTGGCGATATACTTCGACGGAGGGTGCCGCGCGCGGGCTGTGCGGGAAACGGTATTTTCCGAACCTAACTCTGAATCATGTCGAGGGCCCAAATACCCCCCTGAATGATGGAAGGTTGCCCGTGGTCAAGTCGATGCGGATTTTGGTTCCGCTGATGCGTCATGGCAACCGACAAGGGTTCATTTACGCAAATTCTCATTGCATAACCATGGAAAACGATCGGGAGTCGTTATGAAAAAATTTATTGTCGCGCTGTGTCTGCTGTTGGTATCGCTACCGGCATTGTCGAAGCAACCCCTGACCACCGAGAAGGTTGGGAAATGGCTGGATTCCATGCAGGCCATGGATAAGTGGAGTCACGCTCATCCCCAGATGGTCAATAAGCTGCGAGAGCAGGCCATGTCGGCGAAGAGGGACAGCGCACCACCGTCGTTCAAGCGTTCCGCCGATGCCGCTCGGGCGGCTGGTGTCGCCGACCAGGTCGAGGCGGTGATTCGTCCGTTCGGCTTTGCTTCGCTGGACGACTGGAGTGCGTATGGTGATCGTGTGATGAGTGCCTTCATGGCACTCAACATGCGGCAGCGGGATACCGGTGAGATGATGCGCAAACAGATGGAGGCGCTGGAGAAGGACAGCAGCATCCCCGCCGCTCAGAAGCAGGCGATTCAGCAGCAGATGAAACAGATGCGGGCGATGATGACCAGCTTCGCCAGCGTGCCGAAGGCGGATGTCGAGGCGGTACGTCCATTGCTGCCACGTTTCGAGGCGTTCGGTCGCCAAAAGATGCAGCGCCAGGGTCAGTGATCTTCTTGAATCGAGACCTGTCCTTGCTTGCCGACGCGCAGTTGTAGCCGGCCCTCGGCCAGCCGCAGCAGCGCGTCGCCGATGATCTCGCGTTTCCATCCTTTCAGCACTGGCAGGTCGCGAGCGCCGCTGGCGATGGCTTCCAGTTCCTTGCGCGCGGTGAGGCTGGCCGGGGCGATCTGATGTTGCTGTCCCCGCAGCCTCACCAGGCATTGCATCAGGTCCGCCAGGGACTGCTGCTGAAGGGTCGGCTGGATGTGCGTTCTCGGGTGGCGAGGCCACTCGCTCTCGGGTAATGCCAGGGCTTTTCCGACCCGGTCGACGATGTGTTTACCATGCCGGCGCTGAAAGCCTGGATCGATGCCGCGCAGCTTGCCAAGCTGGTCGATGTCGCGCGGTTTACGCCGACAGATCTCTACCAGCAGGTCGTCCTTCAGGATCCTGCCGCGAGGGCGGTTCTGCTTGCGCGCGACTTCTTCCCGCCAGGCGGCCAGTTGCTGGAGTATCGCCAATTGCACGCCCTTGAGTTTCCGCCAGCCTTTGACGCGCTGCCAGATGTCCAGCGGCTCGATGCGGTAAGTCTCGCTCGATACCAGGGTGTCGAAGGCGCCAGCGGTCAGCCATTCCAGACGGCCGGCATCGCGTAGTCTGTCGCGCAGTTCACGATAGACCCCGCGCAGGTGGATGACGTCGTCCAGGGCATAGCGGATCTGCGCGGTGTCCAGTGGTCGCTTGCTCCAGTCGGTGCGTGAGTGTCCCTTGGCCAGCTCGATACCGGTTAGGCTCTGCACCAGATTGGCGTAGCCGATCTGGTCGCCGAGGCCGGCCAGCGCGGCGGCTGGCTGGGTATCGAATACTGGCTTCGGAAGTTCGCCCCACAGGTGGTAGAAGATCTCCATGTCCTGGCTGGCGGCATGCAATACCTTGGTGATGCGGGTGTCCATCAGTAGCTCATGCAGTGGGCCGAGGTCGTTGATCGCCAGCGGATCGATACACGCGGCGGTTTCGTCATCGGCGACCTGTATCAGGCAGAGCCGCGGGTAGTAGGTGGTTTCGCGGATGAATTCGGTATCCAGCGTCAACCATTCCGCCGTGGCGAATTGTTTGCACAATACGTTCAGGTCTTCGCTGTTGTCGATATAGGTTTCCCGCATGATGGCGTGTTCATCCGCTGTTTGAAGTACGCATAGCATCCGGGTTTTCCGTTGTTGGCGCAATGGTATGATGGATGCCGGTCATCATTCGAGTTATGTCGTGTACCGCCTGATTCAGTTTTTCACCGATCTCGTGCTGTTGCGCGAGAAACCGCAGAACCTGCCGCCGTCCACGGCCCTGTTGGGTCTGGTGGCGGTGCTCTATGTCGCATTGAACACCGTGCATATGCACGGTGTCTTTCCGACGCCTTGGCACGATTTTGGTATCAGTCTGGCCGATCTGTGCACGATTCTGACCGCTGTCTGGCTGTTGCTGGCGTTGAAGGGGCTGAAGGCCCGCTGGTTACAGGCCGTTACCGCATTGGTTGGGGGCGGGGTGGTGATCGTGCTGCTGGCGATCCCGCTGAGCTTCGCGATTGGCAAGGGCGGGGCGCTGACTCCTGTCGCGGAGTTCGCGATGCTGCTCTATTGGATGTTGATCGTCTGGAATCAGATCTTCATCGGCCATGTGTTGCGTCACGCGCTGGGTATCAGCCTGCTGGCAGGCATCGGGCTTGGTCTGCTGTATACGATGCTTTCCGGCTTGGTGTTGCAGAGCTTGTTCGGCCCGCCGCTGGCGGCCGGGTCGGGAAGTTGACATGCATATTCACATTCTTGGCATCTGTGGTACCTTCATGGGCGGTATCGCCCAGCTTGCGGTAGCGCTCGGGCATCGCGTGACGGGCTCGGACGCGAATGTCTATCCGCCGATGAGCACGCAACTGGAAGCGGCCGGTATCGGATTGTGCGAGGGCTGGGATGTCGCGCATCTCGACCCGGCGCCGGACATTGTCGTGATCGGCAATGCGATGTCACGCGGCAACCCGTTGGTCGAATACGTGCTGGAGCGGGGGTTGCGCTACGCCTCGGGGCCGCAATGGCTGGCGGAACATCTGCTCGCCGACCGCTGGGTGCTGGCCGCCGCCGGCACGCATGGCAAGACCACGGTCTCCGGTATGATCGCCTGGATACTCGAATGCGCGGATCTCCAACCCGGTTTTCTGATCGGCGGCGTGCCACTGAATTTCGGCGTGTCGGCGCGACTCGGGAATAGCCCGTTCTTCGTCGTCGAGGCCGATGAATATGATACGGCGTTCTTCGACAAGCGTTCCAAGTTCGTGCATTACCACGCGCGCACCCTGGTGATGAACAATCTGGAGTTTGATCATGCGGACATCTTCGATGATCTCGGCATGATCCAGCGCCAGTTCCATCATCTGGTGCGCACCGTGCCGGGCAACGGGCTGATCGTCACGCCCAGTGATTCGGTGGCGCTGGACGCGGTACTCGATATGGGCTGCTGGACACCGCTGGAGCGTTTCGGCGTCATGGCGGAGCGCGGTTGGGGCGCGCGTGACGTGGCGCCGGATGGCGGCACCTTCGAGGTCACCTTCGACGGCCGTACTCGGGGGCGGCTGAGCTGGGGGCTGACTGGTCTGCACAATGTGAACAACGCGCTGGCGGCGCTGGCGGCGAGTCGGCATGCCGGTGTGCCGATCGGTATCGGGCTGGAGGCGCTGGCGACCTTTCGCAATGCGCGCCGGCGCATGGAAGTGGTCGGCGAGGTCGATGGCGTCCGCGTATATGATGATTTTGCGCATCATCCGAGCGCGATCGCGGCGACGCTTCACGGCCTGCGCGCGCATGTCGGTGGGCGGCGCATCATTGCGATCCTTGATCCGCGCTCCAATACCATGCGCATGGGCGCGATGGCCGATCGGCTGCCGGATAGTCTGGCCGATGCCGACCGGGTTTTCGTCCATGCGCCGGATGACCTGGACTGGGACGCGTCGGCGGTGTTTCGGCCGTTGGGTGAGCGTGTCGAGGTGCTTGGCGATGTCGACGCTATCGTCACCGCCGTTGCGGCGATTGCTCGCTCCGGTGACCAGTTGCTGGTGATGAGTAATGGTGGTTTCGGCGGCATCCATCAAAAACTGCTGGATGTGTTAATGTGAAAGTACGGAGTCGGTTGCCTGTGATCCGTCCGCGGGAGCGCCGTGAATACGTCCGTGTCGGTTTGGCCTCGGCCTCCCTGTCTCGGATATCCCGTAGCCGAACCACAGGTAACTCCCATGACGGTGGGGTGTCGTTTCCATCATGATCGTTGGAATGAACCGTGAGCGGCCGATCGCGATTGCGATAACCGGAGCGTCCGGCAGCCAGTATGCGTTGCGCCTGATCGAGCAGCTGGTGAATGCCGGGCGCGAATTGTCTGTCATGATCTCGGCTGCCGGACAGATTGTGCTGCGCATGGAGGCCGGTGTCGACATCCCGGCCGCGCCCGGCGACGCGGCGACGTGGTTTCGCGAACGTTATCAGGCCGCACCTGGCCAGATCCAGGTGTTCGGTCGCCGGGACTGGACCGCGCCGGTGGCCAGTGGCTCGAATCCTCCGGCGGCGATGGTCGTATGTCCATGCACCACGGGCACGCTTGCAGCGATTGCCGCCGGTCAGAGTCAGAATCTGATCGATCGCGCTGCCGATGTGGTGATCAAGGAACAGCGTAAGCTGATCCTGGTGGTGCGCGAGACGCCGTTTTCGACCATTCATCTGGAGAATATGTTGAAGCTGGCGCGCGCGGGGGTGGTGATAATGCCGGCGAATCCCGGTTTCTATCACTGCCCGAAAAGTGTCGCGGAGGTGGTGGACTTCATGGTCGCGCGGATACTTGACCATCTCGATGTTCCGCATGCGTTGATGCCACCTTGGGGCGGCATTACGCCGGAGTAGGTGGGTCTCCTCCTCTGGCGTGACGGTACTCACCGCTCGGTTGCCTGAGAT
>JALSSX010000285.1 GCA_026984055.1 Sedimenticola sp.
CCGATCTGGGACTGCGCGCCAAGACCTATCTGGAAGAGCATGGCGCGAAGGTGATCAAATGACGTCGATTTACTGACGTTAGTGTCGCTTGACGGGGGGAGCCGAGAGGCTCCCTCCGTCGGTTTGGATAGTCGAAAACCATTTGAATAGAGAGGATTAGACATGAATATGCTGAAGAAAAGTGCATTGGCCGCATTGACGGTACTTGGCCTGGGAAGCGCGGGTAGCGCGCTGGCCGCCGACGGCGCGGCCCTGTTTCAATCCAAGACCTGCTGGTCTTGCCACGGCAAGGACGCAAAGACTCCCATCATGCCCACCTATCCTCGGCTGGCCGGACAGAACGCCGATTATGCCTTCAACCAGATGAAGGACATCAAGAGCGGTGCGCGCAACAACGGCCAGACCGCCGCGATGAAGGGTGTCATGGGCTTGGTGAGCGAGGACGAGATGCGCGCCATCGCGGATTGGTTGTCTTCGTTGAAATAGTGGCGCACCGGCCGCGCCGCGTTCCGCGGGATGAGGAAGTCTGTTCATGGTGCGCGGAATTCTCTATAAGCGTTTGATAATGATCAATGAGTCCGCGTGGGGCGCTGTGAGAAACTGCGGGCGAATTCCAGAGGGTCCGGTAAGGGTCGTCTGTTACCAACAACATTTTTCCCGTACATGCGGGCAGGAGATACCAAACGATGAAATGGGTACTCAATACCACGACAATGGTGCTTGGCCTGGCGGTTTCCAGCGGCGCGCTGGCCTGGAATGAATCAGGCGGAGAGAAGGATGAAGCCTTGACGCTGAAACCGGATCTCGAACGTGGCATGGAGGTCTTCGAGGTCTGCTCCGCCTGCCATGGCACCGAGGGTTGGGGCCGTAAGGACGGCACCTTTCCACAGATCGCCGGCCAACATCGCACCGTGCTGATCAAGCAGCTTTCCGATATCCGCGCCAAGAATCGAGACAACCCGACCATGTATCCGTTTGCGTTGAACGACCAGATTCTCGGCGCGGCTGGTTATCGCCCAGGGCAGATGAACCCCGCGCAACTGGTCTCCGATGTAACCGCTTATATCGCCAAGTTGCCAATGAATCCGGACAATGGCAAGGGCCACTGGGGGGAAGGCACGCCGGAGTTCGAGCAGGGCAAGAAGCTCTTCAAGGACAACTGCGTGAAGTGTCATGGCGAGAATGGAGAAGGTAACGCGGAGAAATTCTATCCGCGTATCCAGGGCCAGCACTATGCCTATATGCTGCGTCAGTTCGAATGGATCGAGGCCGGCAAGCGGCGCAACGCCAACCCGGACATGGTCAAGCAGATCAAGAACTTTACGCCAAAGGATCAGAAGATGGTCATCAACTATGTCTCCCGCATCCCGGTACCGAAGAAGGATCTTGCGCCCTCGGTCGATTGGATCAATCCCGACTTTGATTGACCGGCAGGGTATTTGCGGTGATTCGACGTCCGGCTTGGGCGTGACGACAATGAGCGGAGATTCGATGCCCTGGGTGCCGCACCGGGATGCGCGGCCATTTCCAATGACGTTCTGTTACTGAAAATAGCGGAAACCGGGAAGCGTATTTCCTGTTTTGGAGGTAACCAGTCAGCGAAGCGTTCGCGAGCGAAGCAGCTGCTTTTGGCGTTGGATCGCTGATTCACGGTCGCCGTGGCGGATCTAGCCGCCTCGGCGACGATGATTTTCTCGACGATAACGGGTCACTCGTTTATGAAAGCCACACCCCATGCACAAAAACAAACAGTATTGGTCGCCGCATTGACTCTGGTCGCACTGAGCCTATTGTACCTGATCTATGTATTGCCGACTTGGTGGGTCTCGCTGACCGCGCCGAACTATCCGAAGGAAGCCTTTCCCGATGGCGTGCGCATCGAGTTCCATATGAACGGCGTGTTCAATGGCTGTAAGAAAGTCGAAAAAAAGGAGATCTCCGAATCTGTCGCGCTCGATTGCGTGCATGAAATGGATACCATCAACCACTACGTCGGCATGTATCCGATTGCCGCGGGTGGGCCTATCGAAAGGGGTTTTTCGCAATTTCTGATCACCTTCCTCGGTGTCATGCTGCTAGGCTTCATGTGCATCAAGCCGAAGATCCGCATGGGTATCCTGGCGTTGGGTTTTGGCTTGGTCGCGGTGTGGATGTATCTGACGCTGTATGGTGAAGATGGCTTCAAACTGGAGAACGCCGGCTATGTCGAAGCGCTGGTGACCTCGTTGGATCAGGAAGCCGGTGGAGAGGGTGGGGGCGAATCTTCCTCGGGCGGTGGCATCGTCGAGATGCTGCGCAAGTCGCTGGAAGCATCCGGCGTAAAGATCGATATGCCCGGTGAACGGAAGAACGAGGTCGTCGACGAGAATCTTTCGAGGAAGGATCGCTTGATCGATCAACTGCGCCAGACCTATGAGCGCGATCATGCCAAGGGACTGGTATCCGAACCCTGGAATGGCAGTACCTTTCAGATCATGGCCTGGCACTATGGCAAGAGTCTTGGGCGTTATTTCAACAACCAGGAAGAGATCCGGCCGATGGTGAAGCACCTGAAGCTGGCGATCAATGTGGTGTTCTGGGGATTGATCGGCGCGATGCTATTGCTGATCTGGGGCGCGCGCAAGAACGGTGGAGTCCTCTACTGGCTGTTGGTGATCGTGCCGATGGCGCTGCCGGTTTTCTTCGTCATCGACTATTCCGCGTGGCTGTGGTGGTACGGGCATACCTTGAATTCGATGGGCGCGTTCTCGGTGAAGCCCTTCATGCCGACGGTCTTTGGTGACGGCAAGGTGGCGCAGTTCGCGACCCATTCCTACCCGGACAAGGGCTTCTTCGTGATGCTGCTGCTGGCGGCGGTGCTCGCCGTGGCCGCGCTGATTCGCCGGAAAGCGTTTCGTGGCGCTTGAGCGAGGACAAGGCGGCGATGCGCATGTCCAAGGGGGCATTGTTCACTCGCGGGCTGTTGAAAAATGCCATTTTTCAACAGCCTGCTAGCTCGCGAGCCGCGATGGCGCTTCCCCGTTTTCTTGGCCGGGCGCTTCGTCTGTTACCTGTCGTGCTGCTGCTTATGCCGGGCATGGCGGGCGCGCTGATTCAGACGATGTCGTTACAAGCGCGCGTCGACGCGGCCGAGGAAAATGCGGTGATATTGTTGGAGGCAGGCACCTATGCGGGTCCCATCGTCATAGACAAGCCCCTGACATTGGATGGCCGGGGCGTGGCAACGATAGACGCGGGGGGCAAGGGTTCCGTAGTCAGTATCGAAACCGACGGCGCCATTCTGAAGGGCTTGCATCTGACGAACTCGGGCGATTCACACAACGATATCGACGCTGGCGTGCAAGTGCGGGGTGATTTCAATGTGCTCAAGGATCTGATCATCGACAACTGCCTGTTCGGTATCGATCTCGGCCAGGCCAGCAACAATATCATCAAGCGAAACCATATCGCGTCCAAGCCATTCTCCCTGGGCCTGCGTGGCGACGCGATCCGGCTGTGGTACAGCTTCAACAACAAGGTGACGGATAACGTCATCCGGGATTCCCGTGATACCGTGGTGTGGTATTCGGCGGACAATCTGATTGCCAGAAACGATGCGAGGCGGGGACGTTATTCCTTGCATTTTATGTATTCGAAACATAATGATGTGATTGATAATCATTATGAAAACAACGCTGTCGGGATATTCCTGATGTACAGCGATGGGGTCGTGATTCGTAACAATCTGATTGCCAACGCGAATGGCCCGACTGGCATGGGCATCGGCTTCAAGGAAAGCTCCGATGTGGAGATCGCCCACAATCAATTGCTCTACAATGCGATCGGCATCTATCTGGACCTGTCGCCTTTCCAGCCGGATACCACCAATCGCATCCATGACAATATCATCGCCTTCAGCGGCATTGGTATCTCCTTTCTCAGTGATTGGCCGGGCAATCTGATCCAGCACAATGATTTTCGCGGCAACATTACCCAGGTGGCGGTATCCGGCAACGGGAAATCAGTCGACCGAAATACCTGGGATGGCAACTACTGGGACGACTACGAGGGCTTCGACCTGAATCATGACGGCATTGGCGACCATGCTTACGAGCTTTACAGTTACGCCGACCGGATCTGGATGGACGTGCCGCCAGCGCGTTTCTTCAAGGGCACGCCGATGCTGGAGACGCTGGATTTTCTCGAACGTCTGGCACCGTTCTCCAAGCCGAGCAGGCTACTGAGCGACGCGCGACCGTTGATCGAGGCCAGCTTTACCGAAAAGCTGCTGACGCGGCGGCACAGCGAGGACGACGCGGATGCCGCTTCGAATGACAACACGGCGGATCGAAGTGCGGAGTCCGACGCTTACCGAAAACTGCGGCAATCACTGGGCCGCTGAGAGGTTGATACAGTCATGACAGATAAAGCCAGGTCAAAGAAGAAAAAAGCGCTTGTCTCACCGAAGCGCCGTGAGCAGAACCGGCGTGAGTTTCTGCGTACCTCGGCGTTGACCGTGGGTATCGTCAGCGCGTCCTTGCTGGGCTTCATCCCGATCGCCAAGGGTTCCTCGGTGCGCCTGCGACCGCCAGGCGCGATCAAGGATCGGCTCGACGAGCATGAGTTCTTCGCTGCTTGTATCAAGTGTGGGCAATGCGTTCAGGTGTGTCCGGTGAATGCTATCCATCTGGGCGATATCGACGACGGATTCGGCGTTGGCGTGCCGTTCATCGATGCGCGCGAGCAGGCCTGCGACTTCTCCTGTGATGGCTTGCAATGCGTGCTCGCCTGCCCAACGGGCGCACTGACCCATCACCTGGATTTTCCCGCTGATGCGCGTATGGGTTTTGCACGATTAGCTAGGCCCAAGGCGTGTCTTGCGATGCAGGGCAAGGGTTTCAAGGGGCAGGCGCGGGGACCGGATTTCAAGGGAATTCTGCGTTACGCGGAGATCGATCGTTGGAACCCGGTGCCAGTCGCGGATCACCCGTACGATCTGGAGATCTGCGATCTGTGCGTGCGTCAGTGTCCGATCGAACAGCGCATCGTCGAGTGCGCCGAGCAGGACCGGCAGGCGAACGACGACAGGTTGGCGCGTGTCGCCCAACGTATCGGTAACGAATGTCCGCCGAAGCATGCGATTACCTTGCAGCCGGTCGAATCGACCGATGGCGTGAAGCGCATGATGCCGATGGTGCAGGATGGCTGCGTGGGTTGCGGCGTATGCGAGATGATCTGTCCGGTCGAGAGCGCGGCGATCGTCGTCGATCTGGACAAGACCGCGGATTCGCTTGGAGGTTGAGATGAGAAGAAACTATGTGGTCGAATCCCTGCGTCAGTTGTTCGGCTGGAAACCCACCCGGCCCAGCAAGGAAGAACAACCCGAGAAGCTCAAGCAGATCTATCAGGGCAAGCGCGGCAAGCTGACGAAGGCGGACCTTGAGGCCGCACATATCGAGCACAAGCGCACGTTTGGCAATAAATGGCAGATTCGGCGCTGGGCGACGCTGATCTTCATCAACCTGCTGTTCGTTATCTCCTATCATTTCGATGTGCAGCTGGTCGAAGGCGCGCTCACCGCGTCGCGGGTCATGGGTTTTCACATGGCCGATCTGAATTCCGCATTGCAGGTGACACTGGCTTACAAGCATGTGGTGTTGAACCTGGTCATTGGCACGACCACGGTGTTCGTACTGTGGTTGCTGCTCGGTGGGCGCACCTTCTGTTCTTGGGTGTGTCCCTATCATCTGATCGCGGAATGGGCCGAGTATCTGCACCTGTGGCTGGTGAAGAAGAAGATCGTCAAGAACCATGTCTTCAACCGCAAGGTGCGCGGCGTGTTCTGGTTGGTCTTCGCGTTGTTGGCGTTGGTCACCGGCTACACGATTTTCGAGACCATCTCGCCGACCGGTATCGTCAGCCGCGCGCTGATCTACGGTCCGGGGCTGGCGCTGATCTGGGTCGGTTTCCTGTTGTTGTTCGAGATTTTCTATTCTCGCCGCGCCTGGTGTCGCTATGCCTGCCCGATCGGCGTCACCTACGGTGTCGTCGGTCTGTTCTCGCCGGTGCGTGTGAAATACAACGCCGAGGCCTGCCATCACGAAGGGGATTGCCGCAAGGTGTGCTTGGTGCCGCATGTGTTGGATGTGACCATCCGTGGCGCGGCCTTCGATGTTGATCAGGATGTCGTCGCTGACTGTACGCGTTGTGGCATGTGCGTGGATGTCTGTCCGACCCACTCGCTGACCTACGAGATCAAGGGACTCGGCAAGTTTCTCTGATGATTCGTTTCCAGCATGTCGTAAAGCGTTTTCGCCGCAATGTGGTACTCAAGGGTATCGATTTGGAGATCACGCGGGGTCAGCGGGTCGCGTTGGTGGGTTCCAATGGCGCCGGCAAGACCACGTTGATTCGTTGTCTTCTGGGCGAATACAACTGTGATGGCGAGGTGAGCATCGACGGCCAGAACCCGCGTCGGTTCCGTCGCGAGGTATTGGCCAGGATCGGTTTCGTGCCGCAGTTGCCGCCGCCGTTGCGCATGCCGGTTGGTCAGTTGATCCGTTTTGCCGCCAGCCTGTGCGATTCGGACCCGGCGCGTATCGAGGAGGTCGCCGGGCTATTGGGTTTCGATGCTCCGGGCTTCCGAGGCCAACCGTTCGTCAAGCTGTCAGGCGGGCAGAAACAGAAACTGTTGATTGCCATCGCGCTCGGACGTGATGCTGAATTGCTGGTGATGGATGAACCCGCCGCCAATCTCGATCCGAAAGCGCGGCATATTTTGTTCCGGCTGCTGGCCGAGAAACAGCAGGATACGGCAATGCTGATCTCCAGCCATCGTCTCGATGAGGTGGCCTCGCTGGTGAATCGTGTTGTCGAGATGGATCAGGGCAGGGTGGTGTTGGACGACGAGGTTGCCGATTTGGTCGATCTGTCCAGCCGCTTGCGCTGCCGGGTCACGATGACGCGTGCCGAGGATGCCTTCGCGCGCGCGTTGAGAGAATGGCATTTCGTGCTGGCCGATGGGGAGCGGGTCTGGGAGGGCTTGGTACCGGGGCCGGATAGGCTGCGTTTTCTCGGTATGCTGTCGCGTTACGCGGCCTTGCTCGGTGGGTTGGAGATGTTGGATGACGATGATACCGAAAGCGCGGCTTGAACTTTTCGCCAGCCTGTTGCTGCTGGTGTTGGCCTCCGCCTGTTCCAAGGATCCGGGTAGCGGGCCGGTGGCGGTGCATTGGGACCGGGATGTCTGCGAACGTTGTCGCATGGTGCTCAGTAATCCGCGTTTCGCCGTGCAGATACGTTATTTCCCACCGGGAGCGCGTTCGCGCGTGGCGAAGTTCGACGACATCGGTTGCGCCTTGTTGTGGCTGGACGAGCAGCCCTGGAAGAACACTATGAAGAGCGAGATATGGGTGGCCGATTATCGCACCGGAAAATGGTTGGACGCGCGCCAGGCGAGTTATGAGAAAGTGAACAACACGCCGATGGAATACGGCTTGGGCGCGCGACCGGACAAGCCCCCTGGCAGCATGGATCTGGCTCAGGCCCATGCGCATGTCGTCGAGGTCGAAAAGCGCTTCGGTGTTCATGGATTGCAGCTGGAACAGACCTTGCGGCGGCAGGCGGCCAAGCGCCAGGCGCGGGAGAAGACGCGATGAATCATCTGCTATTGACTGCTTGGGCGGATCTCATCGAGTCGTTGCGCGCGCGCTGGTTCATCGTCTATGCGCTGGTGTTTGGCGGCATCGTTGTCTTGCTGTTCGCCTTCGGTCTGTCGGAATCACGCGTGATGGGTTTCACCGGTCTGTCACGTCTGTTGGTCACTTACATCCAGTTGTCGATGGCGATCCTGCCGATCTTTGTGCTGATCACAACGGTGCGCTCGGTTGCCGGTGATCGCGAGGCCGGCGTGTTCGAATATATGTTGTCGTTGCCGGTGAGTCTGTCGGCTTGGTTCTGGGGGCGCATGTCGGGGCGTTTCGTGGTGGTTTTTCTGCCGGTTTTCGTCGCGATGGTCGGCGCATTGCTATGGGGCGCTATCAAGGGAGGCGAGACCCCATGGGAGTTGTTCGCCTATTACACTGCTTTGCTGGTTGCATTGTGCTGGTGCTTTCTCGGCATCGGCATGTTGATCTCGACGCTGGCGCGTTCGTCCGACGTGGCCCAGGGCGCGGCCTTCGTCGTCTGGCTGACCCTGCTGTTGTTTCTCGACCTGATCCTGTTGGGCGTGATGATCCGTGAAAGCCTGCCACCGGAGGATGCTGTGGCGTTGGCCTTGATCAATCCGTTGCAGGTGTTTCGCACCGCGACGATGATGCTGTTCGATCCGCAACTGGTGCTGCTGGGCCCCACAGCCTACGTGATTCTGGATAACTTCGGTCGCGCCGGCTATATCGCCTATGCGGTGTGCTATCCGATCGTGCTGGGCACGTTGTGCGCGTGGATAGGCTATCAGGTATTCAAACGTTCCGACTTGCCCTGATTGCATGCGCGGATCCTATCTCGCGCTTGCTGTTGGCGCTATCGCGGGTATTGCAGCGTTGCTCGCCTGGTGGTCGTGGTCGGAAACGCCACGCTCGTCGCGGTTGCGGCCAGGTGTCGATCTATCGCCGGACAGTGCCTGCGATCTGCGCGCGGCCCCCTGTGTCAGTGTTGTGCCGAGCGGTGGAACGATCGCCTTTGGCATTCAGCCACGCGCGATTCCGTTGATCGAGCCATTGGCCCTTTCGGTGGTGTTGGCGGGTATTGATGCGACCACGGTGGGCGTCGACATCGTCGGGATCGGCATGAACATGGGGGCGAACCATAAGCGGCTAAAGTCTTTCGGCGAGGGCCGTTATTCCGGTGTCACCAGTCTGCCGGTATGCATCCGTCGGGCGATGGAGTGGGAGGCACGGGTGACGGTTTCCAACGGGGTAAAGTCGAGGACGATCGCGCGTTACCGCTTCATTACGACGCACTGAGCCGTAGCGTGAAAGTCGTCTGCCGCTTGTCTGTGGTTTGCTTGCGGGAATGTCATGGATACGTCTCTGTCGGCTTGGCCTCGGCATAACCCACGGGGAAGTGGGAATGCTGGAAATGCCGGGAGCACTTCCAGTGCCCTGCCTCGGACATCCCAGAGCCGAACCACGGGGAACCTTTCATGATCCGGGATGTTTCAGCATCCATATGTCACCATCTCCGGAGCGATTTTAGTCGTCGACGGTGGAGAGCCAAGCGAATATATCCCGGATCTCGGTGTCATTGAAGTCGTCCAGCAGTTCCTCGTCCGGCTCGTCCGGGTCGTGGATGCGGATGTGCTTGCGCAGCTTTTTCACCTGGCGCCACAGGTAGCTGGTGTACTGGCCGGCGAGCATCGGCACGGCCTTTTTTCGACTACCCTGGCCGGAGCGGCCATGGCAGCTCGCGCATTCGTGGTGATAGAGATCCCTGCCTTTCTCGATGTTGCCTTCCGTGCGTGGTATTTGCATCAGTTTCTTCGATTCGATCAGGCGCGCGTAGGCATCGAATCCCGGATCGTTCTCGTTCACCGGGGGCAGCTTGGTCTTCAGTTTGATACCTTGCAGATAGTGGGCGATGTTTAGGATGTCTTCATCGGGCATCTGGCGGTCGTCGACATACTCGACCATCGCCAGGTTCGGGCGTTTGCGGTCACGGAACAGATGAAGCTGCTCCGCGATATAAGCTTCAGGTTGACTGGCCAGACGCGGATATTCGCCATCCTTGCCACCTTGACCATATTCGCCATGACAGCCCGCGCAGACCTCGTTGATCTCCTCGCCGATGTCCGGGTCGTATTCCCAGGCCAACGCATGGGCGGTCAGACCGAAGCCCAGGATGAATGCAAGAATGAGGCGGGTATGCCAGGGTTTCATTTCAGCGGTTCTTTGACGTTTTCCGAGCGGCGGATTATATCGTCTCCCGCAGGCAATCCAAACGCCGAATTTCATGCTCACGGCCACTTGGACATCGGATTTTGATGCGCTTGCTTGACTTTCGACGCTTCGCTGACCGTGGCCATATCGCCACGGTCATCCCGGCATTGATGTCAGCCGCCGAAACCGCCAAATCCACCATTGCCCGAGGCGGCTCCAGGGCTGGAATCACCAGGGTTGCCGAAGGTGTTTCCCGATTCACCACCTCCGCTTTGATCCTCGTTTCCACCTTGATCGGCGTCAGGGATTTCACCACCCTGATCCTGTCCGTTGCCCGGCGTCTGACCGCTGGAGAGATCGCCAAATTCCCCCAAGGGTTCCCCATCGACGGGAGATTGCGTTTCGCCAGCTCCCGGGCCGTGGTCTGGCTTATTACCATCGCCGCCGGCGTTGTCTCCCGATGCATTGCTGTTGTCATGGGAGGGGATCGGGAGATCGTCGCGAAAGCCGTCGAAATCCTTGTCCTGATCGGCGAAGCCGTCGCGGTTACTATCGTCATCGCGGAAGCCGTCATGGTCTCGGTCTTCATCGTCGAAGCCATCGTGGTCGGCATCGGTTTCACGGAAACCGTCCTTGTCCAGGTCGTTGTCGTGATAGCCGTCCTGATTCCTGTCGTCATCGAAGAACCCGTCGTGGTTGCGGTCGCCGTCCGCGAAGCCGTCGCCGTCGAAGTCGCCGCTGATCTCGGGAGGCAACCCAAGCTGAATGCCGACCTTATTCATCGTGGTGACACCGTTCACCCAATCCTTGATATTGGTAGGGTCGCCACCGGGCACGGTAACGATGCTGTATACCGGATAGCTGCGCGGGCTGAGTTCGGGGAAGGTGGTCAGTGAGTAGACCTCGAAGTGGCCTGAGAAGGTGCTGTTTGCGGTATGCGGTATCGGTTCAGCAGAGAGCTGACCGTCGGCAAGTAGGTAGATGCGTTGGCCATCTGCTTCGGTGAACAGGTAGAGGTCCCCGCTGGTGGGTGTTTTGAAGTCGATCTCGATCTTGATCTGGTCGTTGTCCAGGCCAACGACAGACTTCGGTGTGGAGAGTACGCCTCCATCGGCGAAAACAGCGCCGGATAGCAAGGAAGCCAGCGCGCAGGCAATGAACGTCTTTTGGGATAGCATCGATAGGGCCTCTGAATATTGATGTATTTGAAGTGCCCTTATGGCGGCGTTTTGTGGTGATCTTTTAGGGCGATCAGCCCGGTGATGAAACATCCATTACCCGCCTGCCTAAAAACACTGTTTTATTCCGTCGAGGTCGGAAGAGGGAGGCCGAGCTTAACAGGCCGTTGAAAAGCGGCATTTTCCGACGGCCTGTATGCGGTACAGGGAAATCGCATTTTCCGGTTCCGTTAAAAAGTCCATGGTAAGGACTTTTTCAGCATCCTGTTAAAGAAGTCTTCATCTCCGCCGTTAGGGATTCAGAATCTGTTTTCTCCCGAGGGTGATCGTGCGCGTGATGAAAGCCACTTCGATAGCGCTGTTGTCTGTGAGTCTTCTGGCATGGCTCGTAGGCCCCGCGCACGCGCGGCAGATGGTCAATGATGTGCGTGTGTTGATCGATATATCGGGGAGTATGAAGCAGAACGATCCACGTAATCTTCGTCGTCCCGCGTTGCGTTTATTGGTTGGCTTGCTCCCCAAGGGTACGCGCGCTGGTGTGTGGACCTTCGCTCGTTCGGTGAAGGCTCGGATACCGCTGGGCCAAGTGGACCAGCGCTGGAAGCGGAAAGCGCTGGCCGCAGCGTCGCGAATTGGCTCGCCTGGTCAACGCACGGATATCGCGGCTGCCCTGAAGCGCGCGACAAGGGACTGGAAAACGCCGGCGCCGAATCAGAATCGGCACGTGGTATTGCTGACTGACGGCATGGTCGATATCTCCCGAGATGAAAAACGCAACGAGGCGTCACGTCTCTTTATCCTCGATGAACTGCTTCCCCGTCTGACCGAACTGGGTGTACAGATTCATACGATTGCCTTGTCCAAGCATGCCGACCATGAGTTGTTGGAAACCCTGTCGCGTGAAAGTGGCGGATGGTTCGAGGAAGTCGAGGATGCGGATCGCCTGCAACGCGTGTTCCTGCGCATGTTCGAGAAGGTCAGCAAGCCCGATACCGTACCGTTGAGGGATAACCGTTTCATTATCGACCGCAGCATCCAGGAGGCGACCCTGCTGCTGTTCTGCAAGGACTGCGAACAGACCCGGCTGGTGATGCCGGGCGGTGGCTCGTTCGACCGCGAGCACAAACCCGACAACGTTGCCTGGAGTCGCGACGAAGGCTATGAATTGATTACCATCACACATCCCCAGGCGGGAAAATGGAAAATCAGGGCGGCGGTCGATCCCGATAATCGTGTCATGGTGGTCACCAACCTGAAGATGCGCGCCAGCGACTTGCCGAATGTGCTGGTCGCTGGTGAGCAATTGCCGTTTACCGCGGAGTTTCTGAACAACGGTACGCGCATCACCCGCAAGGCATTTCTCGATGTCATCGAGGCGGATGTCACCAGCGCGCCACTCGGAACCCAGGGCAAGGCTGTGCCACTGATGGATGACGGTGGCGGTCTGGATGACAAGGCAGAGGATGGTTTGTTCTCCGTCGTGTTGACCGCAGTCGACGAGCCGGGTCTGCTCGAAGTGGTGGCAAGCGCGCGAGCCAGCACTTTCCGCCGGGAACGCCGGCAGACGGTCAGTGTTACGCCACCCGCCGAGGTGAGCGTGGATCAAGGTGTTCAACCTGTCAGCGTATCCGTGGCGTTGCAGGATGCGCTGGTCGATCTTGGCTCGGTCGATGTCGAGGCCTGGTTGGATGGCGGGGGAGGGAAAAAGCCGATACCGCTGCGTGGCGCCGGCCCGGGGCGCTTTCAGGCGAGCTTTTCGACCGATACCTTTCGTGGCATGGCCAAGCTGGTCGTAGAGATACAGACAAAAAGCAAACGCGGAAACCCGATCTCGTGGCGCTTTGAGGACGCCAAGATAAAAGGCCTGCTGCCGGATGTCGCCGAGGTGGCGGAGCCTGTCCCGGTGCCGGCCGCAAAAGCAGCGGTGGCGAAAACCGATTGGGGCAGGATCCTGTTGCTGCTCGGACTGGGAAACGGTTTGTTGATGGTGCTCGGTGGCTTGGCCTGGTGGTTGTTGCGCAGACGCCGCGCCACTGGCCGGATTGTGTTGGATGATGGCGCGGTGACGGCGTGATGACACTCGATGTACTGACGGCCATCGTGCTTGGCGAACTCCTGCTGCTTGGCTGGCTACTGGCCGGTGGACTGCTGCTTGCCAAGCTGTGGTCCGGTGGCAAGGCCCGCCGCGCCGCGCGTCGGCTCGTGGAGCTGGTGATGGCGCAACAAGAGAGTAGAAGCGGGCGGCTGCGAGAAATACTGGTCGATCGACATGGCTATGCCGAGGATAAGGCGGAACAGGTGAGCATCGATATCGATCGGAAAGAGAAGGCGTTCTATCAGGCATTCATCAACATTTATCTGGAAAGAGACAACGCGGCGATTGCCGGCATCAACGTTCCTTTCGAGAGCGTGGTGGATGCCTATCGGGAACTGCTCCCCGAAGATGCACCCGAGAGTCCAGCGGAGGAGTGTGAAGAACCCCTGATGAGCAACGTCGAAGTGGGTCGCTTGCAAGCGCAGCTTGCTAGTGCAAGCGCAGACAAGGAGCGCCTCAGCGAGGAGCTTGGCATGACCATGGAGGCGATGGGACGTATGCTGAACGAATACTCCAACATGGCGGAGGAAAACGACGGAAGCGATGTCGACCGTGGAAAGATTCTGAGCATGTTCCAGGAGAAGGACGACGACGATATCGCCGTCACCGATGAAGAGTTGGGGACCATCGAGGCATCGCTTGACTCCAGTGATACCACGATAAGCCAGGAGGCGGCGCGGGAAGTTGTTCCCATCGCTCAGGAAGAGACGGTGCTCGACGAAAGTGCTGGGGACGAAGCGCCCGAGGACATTACCGAGCTGTCCATCGACGATCTGGAGATCGCCGTTGCGGAGGCGGATGAGGTTGCTGGAGAGGTTCTGTTGGATAAACTGGCGGAACCAGAGCTTGATGGTGATATGGCGTTGGAGAAGCCGGAGCGTGAAGGCGCGGAACAGGAACATCCGGACGCATTGGCATCCCCGTAAAAAAGGTGATGGGCGACAAAGCGTCACCCGGCTTACCGGGGAGTTCTTGGGTAGCGTCGGACGAACCATGAGCTATGCACTCACTCAAGGGATCTCAAAAAATGCCTTCCATGGCATTTTTGCTCATAGCAAAGAGAAAATGCGATGTAACTACTCAGCTCACCACTGAAATGCGCCATCTCTGCGTTGGAAAATGGTCATTTACACCTGTAAACTCACATTTCCCGCCTTGATCTAACACATTTCAGCTGCAATCTGAGCAGTTACAGTATGATTTTCCTACTTGCTGAGTAGTTACAATGCGATTTCCTCTTTGCTTACATTTTCAATTACTTATCATGATCGGAATGGGTGGGACATCTCCGTTCCACTCGGGCACCTCGATTTTTCGAGATGTCCTCAATAAAACCGGCGAGGCCATGCCTCGCCGGTTTTTTTTAACGCGGGATGCGTGTTGGGTCGAGCCTGAATTTATTTTCGCGCTGACGGGCCGTTGTATTCGATACCGTTGCTCATATGCGTCAGAAAATACTCCAGATTACGGTACTGTCTATGTTGGGGCTTGAACGGTTTCGCGCGAACCTGCTTGTTACAGCCCTTGAAGCGGCGATGCAGCGTGCCAAGCTCACCCCATTTGGAACGGTAGACAGGCCAGCCGGTCGTTTGTCCCAATGCCGGGCTGAGAATATCGGTGCGGATATGTTGCCCGGCGCTTTCCACATGACAACTGGCGCAGGAAAAGTTCAGCTGTCCGCGACGCGCGAAATAGAAGGACTTTCCGTCGTTGTACGCAGCCAGTGCATCGGCATCGCCTTTCGGGATGACGACGTGGGTTTTCTGACCACGTGACTCATATGCCATGTAGGACAGAATCCGGGTGATTGGACCCTTGGCCCATTTCAACGGCTTCTCGCCATTCTTTTCCCGGCATTCGTTGACCATCATTGGCAATGTGACGACCATCTTCCGTTTTGCGTCCCAGCGCGGATAGTTCTTCCGTTGCGCCGGGCCGTCGGGAAAGCAACTGGAATAGGTTTTTCCATTCGCGAATGGCTTGTTCCACATCTCCTCGCCTTCTTCGATCATCGGCTCGTAAGGGGGGAATTCCTCGATCGCTTCCCAGGAGTCACGTGATACTTTGTCGATGGCATAGACACCATTCTGAAACTCGTTTAATGGTACACCGGGAAATTTCTTCATGAAATAATCACGATAGACCTTCAGGTCTTCCTCGGGTGTTGTGTCAGTGGCCTTTTTGTTGGCGAAGGCACTGCCAGTAGCCAGCAGGCTAATGGCAAGTACGGCAACCAATTGTTTTTTCATGGATTGTGTCTCCTCCCGGGTGGGGTATAAGAGTTGAGTGAGTGGAAAATCAGCGAATCTTTGCCGTGGCGGAGTCGCTGCCACCCTTGTTGTCAACCCAGCTGAGTTTGATCTCGTCACCCTTGCCCGCGCCGGTAAATTTGAAGGACAGATAAGGGTTCTTGGAAACGCCACCACTCATCTCGGCAACGAATACCTTTTTGCCGCCTGCTTCACAGGTGACCTCTTCGATGAAGTGGGCCGGAATCAGTTTGCCGGTCTTCTTATTCTTGCGCAGTCCGGTTTCCATTGGATGGGTGATCAATGTCTTGACGGTTGTCACGCCGCCTTTTTCCTTCGCGCGGATCTTGATGCTTGATTTTGCCATGCTTTGTATACCTTTATCGTGTTTACGGATGATCGGTTGACGTCAGTGATCAACCGCCGCAGCCACCAATCGTGACCTTCACCGCCTTGGATGCCTTGTAAAGCTTGCCGTTGGCTTTGACGATGGCGACCACATCCCCGGTTTTGCCCATCTTGATGCGCGTCGAGACGAAACCTTTTGCTCCAGGACCCAGCTTGGCATTGAAGATCAGCGGAGTCTGATTGCCGGTCGAGAGAATGCTGATGGACTCAGTGCCGGCGATGCCAGAGGTTACGGAAACCGGAACCACGGCACCATTCTCGGCAATATCCGGAGCCTTGATCTTGATCGCGCTGCTTGCCTCGGCGGCATTGCTGCCAAGCAGATTCTTCAGCGCGTTGGCGGAGGATTTGGCATGAAATGCGCTTTCCGACCACTTTGCCAGCACCGTCTGTGGTGTCAGCAGGCCGGCGCCAGCGGCAGCGCCAAGAGTACTGGCGGCCACGGAACCCTTGATGAAGCGTCTGCGTTTGATGTTCGTGTTCATTTTTTTATGTCTCCTGAAATGACAACGGTTAGGCGATTCAAAGCGTGTAGAGGAAATCGACTACCGCATCGATCTCTTTTTCGCTCAGCACCTTGTGGCGACCAAACGGGATCATGCGTGAGTTGGGGTTGTTGGCGGTGGCATCCCAGATCTGCGCGCGTAATTTGTTGCGATCCGGGAAGCGGGCCTTCATCGCGACCAGGGGAGGACCGATGTCGCCAGGGCTGACGCCGCCGGCGATGGCATGACAGGCGAGACAATTGCCTTTCTTTCTGTTGAAAGCCGTCTTCTTGCCGAAGTCGACGCTGGATGACGCGCCGGCCGTTGCCATCGACATGCCGCCGAACGTGCCTGCCAGTGTAATGACGCAAGCTGCGGCGGTGGTGATTATTGCGGAACTCCGCATAGGTATTCCTCCTAGATAACTGGTGTGGGTAAGGGGAATGATTGTATGGACTCGCGCCGCCATAGGTGACCTATCACAAAGCGCGTCTTGTCCTCTGTTAGGGTTGCAGTATCAACTCGAAAAAGTTTGAATGCGCCTTCAATATTACCGGAATTTCCAATGCTCGCAAGCGGTATATTTAACTTAAGTAAAGATGGATATGCTTATATTTGGCGGGGGCTGGCTACGTATTACCCCTTAATGGTTTTGGGATGAACCCTGACAGGTCGTTGAAAAATGGCATTTTCAACGGCCTGAGTGCAGTAAAGGGATGTGCCACCATTTTCGATGACTGCAAGTCATTGAAAATGAAGGAATCGGGAAATCGAATTTTTTGGTTTCGTCGTTGAAAAAGTCCATGGAAGGACTTTTTCAACATCCTGCCAGGAGTCTGTCGGGTTGAGGTGATCGTCGCGAGCATGGTGGGAAGGCGCAGTAGATTAATCCTAAATCCGGGCTAGGGGTGAAGGGTTGGTGTCAGGATAATTCCTTGGCGGGCAGGGCGATTCCAACCGCTAGGAGCATGTCGGTCAACGCGATCAGTGGTAGTCCGACCAGGGTGTTGGGGTCGCGGCCCTGGAGGGCGTCGAACAGTACAATGCCGAGTCCTTCCGACATGAAGCTTCCGGCGCAATGGATCGGTTTTTCTATCGCGACGTAGGTTTCGATCTGTTTTCGGCTGAGTTCGCGAAAGGAGACCCGGTAGGTTTCAGACGTGACCTGCGCTGTATCCGCTTCCGTGTCGAGCAGACACAACCCGGTGTGGAAGGTGACTGTTTTTCCGGAAAGCTTCAGTAATTGCTCGACAGCATGCGCTTCGCTGCCAGGCTTGCCGAGTATCGTATCATCTGCATGCGCAACCTGGTCGCTGCCGATGATCAATCCGCGACTACCCTGGGCCAACGCCGCTCGTGCCTTGGCTCGCGCGAGGCGTTGCACCAGATCCGTTGGTGATTCCCCCGGGAGGATTGATTCGTCTACCCGTGGCGCGACGCAGTCGAAAGGCAGGCGGAGCTTTTCCAAAATCGCCTTGCGGAACGGAGAGGTAGAGGCGAGTATCAGTTTCTGCATGGTCCTGGACTTAGGGATCGGGCGAGGCAGCATAGCAAATCGTTCATGGATCTGTCGCGTTCTGGGTTAGAATTCCGCGTTTCCGTGGACAGACGAGCTTCCCCCCCCCAATGAAAAAACACTATGACCTGATTGCTATCGGCGCCGGCAGCGGTGGCCTCTCGATAGCGGAGCACGCCGCCCAGCATGGCGCAAGCTGCGCGGTGGTGGAATCGGGCAGACTGGGAGGTACCTGCGTCAATGTCGGCTGTGTGCCGAAGAAGGTCATGTGGAACGCGGCGATGCTTGCGCATGCGCTGCGGGATGCGCCGGATTACGCTTTTGAGGTGTCGCGGGGCGATTTCGATTGGGCGACGTTGAAACGCAAGCGGGATGCTTATGTGGGCAACATCAACGATTGGTATGAAACTTACCTGAAGGATTCAGATATCGACCTGATCCGCGGCCATGCGCGGTTTCTCGATGCCCACACATTGCGGGCGGATGGACAGGCGCTTTCTGCGGAGCATATCGTCATCGCCCCGGGCACGCGCCCGATACTGCCAGATATCCCAGGCGCCCGGCTCGGGATTACCTCGGATGGCTTCTTCGAGTTGCGAGAAGTGCCGAGACGGGTTGCAATCGCCGGCAGTGGCTATATCGCCGTTGAGCTTGCCGGGGTGCTGAACGCGCTTGGCGCAGAAGTCAGCCTGTTTCTACGCAATCAGCACCTGTTGCGCGAATTCGACGCAATGCTGCGTGAAGGTCTGATGGAAGCCATGCTAGATGATGGCATCAACATCCTGCCGATGACGCGGATTGCCGCTGTCAGTCGCGAGAATGATGATAAACTGAGACTCGAACTGGACAATGGGCAGCTGTTGGCGGATTACGACCAGTTGATCTGGGCGATCGGTCGCGAGCCGAACGCGGATCGACTCGATCTCGCCAAGGCTGGTGTGGAGACTGATTCGCGCGGCTTCGTGCCGGTGGATGGATGGCAGAATACCTCGGTGCCCGGAATCTATGCGCTGGGAGACATCATCGGCAAGGCGCAGTTGACCCCGGTGGCGATCGCGGCTGCGCGGCGCCTTGGCGATCGACTTTTCGGCAACCAGCCGGAGCGGCGGCTCGACTATGATCTGATTCCCAGCGTGGTGTTCTCACATCCGCCGATCGCCACGGTCGGCCTGAGCGAGGATGAGGCCCGTGCTCGCCATGGCGACGCGGTGCGTATCTATCAAAGCCGCTTTACACCGATGTATCATGCATTTACGCGCCATCCCGTCAAGGTGTCGATGAAGCTGGTAACGGTAGGGGCCAGGGAGAAGGTCGTCGGATGCCACGTGATCGGCATGGGGGCGGACGAGATGCTACAGGGATTTGCCGTCGCGATGCGCATGGGGGCGACGAAACGGGACTTCGATGACACCATCGCGATACATCCGACCGGGGCGGAAGAACTGGTGACGATGCGCTGACGCCGGGGTGCCCGGCACGGCGCCCCGGCGGTTTTGCCGACTGCGGGAGTTACTTGCCGGTGCTGATCTTGAATGGTGTATATGCCGGGCACCAGCCGATAGCGGCGGTGAACAGCGGAATCAGGCCAATGGCGCCGAGCCAGTTCTGGGCATAGAACCCCCAGCCGATGACGCCGAGTCCGACGATGGCGCGCAGAATCCGGTCGATACTACCTACGTTCTTGCTCATGATGTTTTTCTCCAGTTGCTCCAATGTTCCATGGAAACCCGGTGAAGATCGCGGATTTCTCAATGTTTGACAGGGCCAGCTTAGTACGCCCGTAATCCTCTGTCTGTGACAAGATCACGCGCCGGGATGCTACAGGCCGTTCGCGCCAATGCCAAGAAGGTAATCGCGGTCGATGACCGTCACTTGTCCGCGAGACAAACGGATCGCGTCACCTTGTTCGAACGATTTCAACAGGCGACTGACGACCTCTCGCGAGGTGCCGAGTTCATCGGCGATCTCTTGATGCGTGGCGTGGATGGCGGTGGGCGATCCACTGCCGTGACGCAGCAGATAGGCGGCGACACGTTGGTCCAGTCGCTGGAATACCACCTCCTCGACAACTTGGATGATCGCGCTCAGGCGGTCGGCGACCAGGCTGAAGATATAGGCTTGCCAGGCGGCATCCTGTCCGATCCATTTGCGCACGAAATCGGCTGGCAGCAGCGCGGCGGCGAGGTTGGATTCTACATTCGCGGTTGCCGGGAACGGTCTGCCGCTGAGGATGCAGGAGGCTGTGAGAACACAGCTTTCACCCGGATGGATCCGGTACAGGGTGATCTCCTTGCCGTTCTCGCCGCTCTTGTAGATGCGCGCGACGCCTTCCACCAATAGTGGCAGATGGGTGCAGGTGTTGCCTTCGGCGCAAACCTCGTTGCCCGTTTTCAAGTGCGCGAGTATCACCTTGTCGAAAAAGGCACGACAAAAATCACTGCCCGCTCCTTGCAAAAAGGGAAACAGTTCCCTGAGCCGGTTCTCGTTGTCGGGATTGTTCATGCTCATTGGCCAATATCCAGATGCTTACCTGTAATATAGCAGTCCGCACCGACCAGTTGGCTCAATGCGGCGTTATTGTCCGCATGTGGCAGCACCAGTTGAATCTCGCTGTTTCGTCCCAGATCGAAAAAGGATTTGATCTTGAACACATCTTCCTGGAGTGATTTGGGTGATAGGACTAGCTGCCTAAGGTTAAGATAATCCGCGATCTGAAATACGCTGGCGTGCAAGCCGACGTCGAAGGCCGAAGCAGCTATGCCGGCATCTTTGAGCGTATCCAGATAGGCTCGCGATTGTTGCAAGTTCCGGTTGAGCGCGGCGATAGGGAAAAGGCATACCATGCCGCTACCCACTTGTTGCTTGAGCCGGAGCGCGTCCCGCAGCCACGCCGGCTGATCAGATGCATCGATGACCCTGGCTGACTGGGGTACGAGCAAGTGAGCGCCAAGGCTGCTTCGATGCAGCAATCGAATCCTGTCCAATGCGCTGGAGAACAGATCGCGGTCGAGTTGCAAGCGGGACTTCGCCGGGAGCCCCGCGTAGGCGACGGAGACCCCTTGCCATTGCCGGGTTTCAGGGAAGCTGGCGTCCGCCAGATAGGCGCAGACCGCATGGGAGTCGGCCTGGCGAATCTCGCGAAGGTGGATATCCACGGGCTTGCGGCTGAGCACATGCCGGTTCAGTCGTTCAAGTTGTTCTTCCATCAAACGTTGTCTGGTGTCCGCATGCAACATGCACCGATGGCCGTTGCCAGTCTGGCTGGCGGAGGCGGCATATTCCCAGACCCGGGTGTCGCTTGGATCCTCGATAAGGTGCAGGCCGCTCTTGGCTACCTTTGTCGTTGGGACTTGGCGGGTCGGGCCGAAGGCGGCAAGCAGGATGCCATGCAGGTTGTTGGCGATCAGCACAATGCCCTCGATATCCTTGCCATGGATCACGCCGCGCAGGATGTTGTCGCCGGCCGGAAGGAGAAGTCCACGATTGCGGAGTCGGGTATTCAAGCTGCTTATCAGTTTGTCGATGACGCCCGGCTCGACCCGCGTATCGCCGTCAAGTTCGACATGCAGCGCGAGGCTTAGTAACCCGGGTTGCCGTTCACGCTGTTCACTTGTATGACGGGCCATTTGTTCGAGAATATTCTGTTCGGGTCCGGGAGAGGCTGCTTCGTCGCGTGGCGCGGAGGTATCCGCCTGGGATTTGAGGGCTTCCTTTACGGTTTTGATGAGCTTCTTCGGCCGAATGGGCTTTTCCAGGAAGCCGTTCGCGCCGGCGGCCAACGCGGCTTCCTGCTTGTCTTTCTCCAGTTCTCCGGACAGGTAGATCAGCGGAATATCCCGATAATCCAGCTTGCCGCGCAGCATCACGGTCAGTTCTTCGCCGCTGATGTCAGGCATGTACAGGTCGATCAGTATCAGGTCTGGCACGAACTCGTCAGCCATCGCAAGCACCTTGGCGGGGTCGCTGATGGCGAGGGTGCGCATGCCGGCATTGGCGAGAATCGCGGCGGCGAATTCCGCCTGGCTCTCATCGTCGTCCACGACGATGACGCCGGGCAAAGCGTTCGGTGTGCTACGTGACGTCGAGGGAGGCGGGGCGGTGGTTCCCCGCTCCGGAAACAGCGTGTTAAGCAGTTCGCTGGCAATCAGCGGGACCGTGAAGAATCGTTCAGCGCCCAGTCGTTCCGCTTCCATCCTGGAATCCACGTCGTCCTCGATACTGACGACCGAGAGAGTGATCGGCGATGCCTCCGCTCGTCGCGCAAAGGCATCCAGAAACGGTTGAAGTTTGTTTCCAGAACGCAGATCAACGAGCAGGTCGAGCGCGGTGGCGTTTTCCAGCGCGTGCGTCAGCGAGAATACATCGTCGATCAACGACAAGCGTATACGACGCTCCGCGCACAGGTCGTGAATGCCGAAAGGCAGGAGTTCCGGGTCGCCAAAATACAGCAGCGTGTTGTATTGCGCCGATGCGTGATCCGATTTCTTGAGGTAGTCACCGATATCCTGTGATAGCTTGCGGAGTTTTTCGAGTTGCCGTCTGTCGGGAAGGTTGGATCGGCCAGAGAATGTACTGAGAAATACGCTGAAGGAGAATGCGGCATTGTTCAGCCCGGGATAGGGGCTGTTTTTCTCGGTACTCTCTTCAAGCCGTTGGGCGGTTGTGTAGAGCGTTTCCAAGGCGGGCTGTGACGGCTGCTCCAGCAAGGCCTCCATTTGGCGCAGCAGGTCTTTGATGATGTCCGATAACTGGGTGTCCATAGACTGATAAACGATTCTATTTCTATTTGATTTTTATTGGCGCTGGTCGAGAGGTTTGATTTATCGTCACGGCCAGCGAAACGTCGGGATGATAGCGCGACCTCATTCGTTCCTGGCGGTGTTACTCACATCGTTGTGGGAAGATACGCCCTCCTCGCGCCTTGCTAGGAACGAAATGGCGCGCATGCGGAAATTCGACTGGCTGCGGCGATAACAACCTCATTCAGTCTTTAGCAGGCCATTGAAAAATGGCATTTTTCAATGCCTTGGACGTCCCACGGCCGAATCACAGGCAACCTTTACATGGTCCGGGGTGTTTTCCCATCATGAGAACCTGCTCCTGGCTGGGTTTTCGTTACATCCAGGTTTCACTATGCGCCTCGAAAGATCGAAAAACCAGCCTCGATTCAGACAGCCTCGCCACACCTCCCTGGTGGGTGGCCAACGTGGGCGCCATTTCATTCCCGATGGCTGGCTGCTCAAGCCGGATTCACGGGTTATTGTACACAGATTGCGCGTCAGCCGGGATGTTGGCGTATCCTTATGGCGCTATGGATGACAAGGTGATTGATCTTCCCCAACAGGCTGCTTCGCGACATTGGGTGCGAAGTAGGTTGCCGATGCTTCCACTGTTCCTCGCGGCGGGCTTGCTGCTGCTCTGTGTATTGTTGACGGATGGGCTGGTTCAGTGGCTGGGTTTTGCCGCCGTGGGTGCTTTTGTTTCCGGCGCGGTGATTAGAAAAACGGCGGGCGATATCGGGTATCGCTTCGGTAGTAGCTTGCTGGCGGTGGCGGCATTTGTCTCAGGGTGGGTTTGGGTGCTGATGGCAAACGCGAGTTCATTGCCGACGAATGGGGCTTTCTGGGCGTCGCCGTTGCTGTTGTTCTTCCTCGCTGGCGCGTTTCTTCCGGTGCTACTGGCAATTTCCGCGCCACCGCGTATCGCGTTGTTTCAGTTGCTATTGCTGGCCGGACAGTTGTTCGGCATGCTCAAGTCTCTGTCCGTGATGATTGTGTCGGGTGCTTGGCCGTCGCCGCTCCTTCTGATGGTGCTGACTTCGCATCTGCTGGCGTTTGTTCCGGGCGCGATGCTGAGACGCCGCTCCCTGGCGCTCGATGTGGTCGGTCGGGATCTGGTCCAGGTCCGCGAGGAGCTGGGGGAGGTTCGTGAAGCGCTGACGGATACGGCCCGCGCGCGTGATGCGGTGGAGCACGAGTTGGCGGTTACGCGTAACCAGGCCGAGATTGCCGACGTGGCGAAAACCGAGTTTCTCGCTACCATCAGCCACGAGATCAGAACACCGTTGAACGGCATTCTCCCTATTTTGGAGATGCTGCGGGATACCGAACTGAAACAGGAGCAGCATCAGCATGTCGATACCGCGCTCAGTTCCTCGCGTCATCTGCTGCGAATCATCAATGACATACTGGATTTCTCCAAGATCGAGGCGGGTAAGCTCGAACTCGAGTCCATCAACCTGAATCTGCGTGATGTGATCCAGGCGGTTACTGCGCTGATGGCCAAGAGTGCTGAACGCAAGGGCCTGCGAATCTCGACCATCATCCAGGACGATGTGCCGTTGTTCGTGTCCGGTGACCCGATTCGGCTGCGTCAGATACTGATCAACTTGGTCGGCAATGCGATCAAGTTCACCAACAAAGGCGGCGTCAGCGTCGAGGTGATCAATCAACGCGCTGGACGACGTATCGTCGATCTGCTTTTTGTGGTGCGCGACACCGGTATCGGCATGTCGCCGGCAACGGCGCGCAAGCTGTTTCAATCCTTCTCCCAAGCAGATGCGTCGACAACCCGGAAACACGGCGGTTCGGGACTCGGGCTGGCGATCTGTAAACGCCTGGTCGAGTTGATGGGAGGCAGCATCGGGGTACGCTCGCAACAGGGCGTGGGTTCTTTGTTCTGGTTTCAGGTTCCGTTTCGGCGCACCTTGGAGATTAATGAGCATCGAACCAGCCTGAGCAATGCACGCGTGCTGGTGCTTTCCGAGGATGTCGCGCGGAAACGCCGACTGGATGACCTGCTTGGGCGCTGGGGAGTGATGAAGGCGATTGCACACAGCGCCGATGAGGCGGTGGCCAAGGTGACATCCTCGGCGCATCTCGGATTTTCCTGGGCCTACGAAGCGATTATTATCGACATCCGCGCGCTGGATAGTGACGTGGTTGGGTTTATCCATGAACTGCGTCGCCTGACCGAGATGGATGACCTGAAGATCCTGTTGATCGGCGATCGGGTTCAGATTCAGTTGCCAGAGGACGCGGAGAGTTATGTCGAGATTCTCAGCGGAAAATGCAGCGATAAGGACATCAAGCAAGCACTGAATCATCTTCTTGGAGTCGGTCAGGCCGAGGCTGAGCAGACTTGGTGGAACGATGATGTACCCGAGCAGATGTTTTTCGAGGAGGAGTTGCTGGGGCTAGAGCAGACGCCCAGGCTTCCCGTTCAGGAATCCCCGGTTTCCGGTGCCGAAGGACACAAGGGATACCAAGGCCGGATTCTGGTTGCCGAAGATAATCCAGTGAATCTGACGGTCTTCCTCCACTTACTCAATAAGTTCGGCCTTGAGGTGGATGCGGCGGCCGATGGCGCCGAGGCGATAAAACAGATCGGTTCCAGATCCTATGACCTGGTGTTTATGGATTGTCAAATGCCTGGCGTCGATGGCTACGAGGCGACCCGCATCGTGCGCGGACGGGAGCAGGAAGCGGGCGTCGAAGCCGGCGTGCCGATCATCGCGATGACGGCAAACGCCATGCCGGGTGATCGGGAACGCTGCTTGCACTGCGGGATGAACGATTACCTGTCCAAACCCGTCGACCGAAACAGCCTGCAACGTCTACTCGGCAGATGGCTGGACGAGCGCATCGTTCCGTCTGTTACGTCCGTCGAGGTGGAAACCTCCAAAGGCGAGTCAGCCATCGAACCGTCGGGTTCCGTGTCCATGCCGGCCTTGGATTCGGTGTTGGATGCCGATGTCATCGACGAGCTGCGGGACATCATGGAAAGCGAGTTTGCAGTGTTGTTGCGGCGCTATCTGGACACCGCGCCGGAGCAACTGGAGACGCTGGCGGCATTGTCGTTGAAGGCGCGTCTGGATGAAGTGTCGAAGATTGCGCATTCGTTGAAATCGAGTTGCGCGAACGTCGGCGCCATGCGGATGTCGGATCTGGCTCGCCAGATGGAAATGGCGGCAAAAGAGAACAACCAGATCACCTGTCTCGAATTGAATCGACGGTTGGATCAGGAGGCGCGACTGGTGGAGCACGCGCTGCGACGGCTACTTGAAACGGAACACGAATCATCCTGACAGCCTTACCTTGGGGAGAGTTATGTCCACACAAGCCGAACCGAAAGCGATCAGCCCACGACAAGCGGCGGATATCCTTGCCCGGAATCCGCGCGCGATCCTGGTCGATGTGCGTTCCAGCATGGAATTCCTTTTCGTTGGCCACCCGGTCGGCGCCGTGCATGTCGCCTGGATAGACGAACCAGACTGGGACATCAATCCGGATTTCGTCGTCAAGGTGCGTAAATTGCTGCTTGGCGGGATTGCCCCGGAGCATACCGGATCGGATGCGATGGTCATACTGATCTGCCGTAGCGGTAAACGTTCGCACGAGGCGGGCAAGCTGTTGCTACAACATGGCATCGAGAACGTCTGCCATATCGACGAAGGATTCGAGGGTGAACTCGACGATGCTCATCAGCGCAGCAGTATCGGTGGCTGGCGGTATCACGGTCTTCCCTGGGAGCAATGCTGACAAGGTCTGCTCGATGGCGGCCATACCTTGCAAATTCACCAAAACATGGAGCTTGGCTCCGTGGACTGTCATTCTTGTGTAAGCGTCCCTGGTACGTCTATCTGGCTCGCTGTCGCGACGGCTCCCTCTATGCTGGCATCACGACGGATCTTGAACGCCGCATCGAAGAACACAACCACTCGTCCAAGGGTGCACGTTACACCCGCGCGCGCCGCCCGGTAACTCTAGCGTATTGGGAAATCTGCGGTGACCGCGCCGCGGCCAGTCGGCGCGAACATGCCTTGAAGCAGCTCAGCCGGAAGGCCAAGCAATCCTTGGTCTCACGATATGAAGGTAATCTTTAAAAGTGGGAATTCATTCCCATCTTATGGCGGCGGCCAGTCGACTATCGGAATGATCCCGGATCTCTTTTGGCCTTGCCGGGAACGAAATGGCGTACACGCCAGCGACCATGATGGAAACATCATCTCGCTGGCAAGCGGCAGGGTACGTTCACGGTATATCGACTGGCCGTGACGATAACCGACACATCACCGAATTCATCGTTATTGATGAACTTTAGGATATGCTAAAATATTCTGATTCTATTTCTATCATTGACTGAACGCGAAGAGGTTCCCATGCCTATCTATGAATACCGTTGCGAGAATTGCGGCCACGAACTGGAAGCTATGCAGAAGATGGCCGACGAACCTTTGAAAGAGTGCCCGGAATGCGGCAAGCCAGCGCTGAAGAAGCTGATCTCGGCAGCGGGTTTCCGCTTGAAGGGGAGCGGCTGGTACGAGACCGACTTCAAGGGCGGCAAGAAAAAGAACGTCGCCGAAAGCGGTTCTTCGTCAGGGGACAAACCGGCTGCCGGCAAGGGTTGTGGCTCTGGTGGTTGTGGCTGCGGCTAGGGAGGCGGCATGGCTAAAATCACGATAATCGGTGCCGGCTTTGCCGCGTTGACCGCCATTCGGACATTGCGCGCCGCCGGCAAAAATGTCGAGATCACCCTGATCGCGCCGCAACCCCACATGATCTACCTGCCCAGCCTGATCTGGATCCCGTCCGGCCTGCGCCAGCCGGATGATCTGATCGTGCCGTTGGATAACTTCTTCGAACGCATGGACGTGCGTTTTCACCAGGGTCATGCCACCGGTCTGAAGGATGGCGGCAGAATCGTCGTCACCGACAACGGTGACGTGGCCAACGATGGCCTGATCATCGCCAGTGGCGGACGTTTCCTGAAGAAGCTGGCGGGTATCGAGCATGCCATCACGCCCTGCGAGGGCATCGACGCGGCGGTGCGGATTCGCGATCGTCTACGCGAACTGGATGGCGGTACCATCGCCGTGGGCTTTGCGGGTAACCCGAAAGAGCCAGCGGCGATGCGCGGTGGGCCGATGTTCGAATTTCTGTTCGGTATCGACAATCAGTTGCGCCGCGAGGGTCGCCGCGACAAGTTCAAGCTGACGTTCTTCACCCCTGCCGCGAAACCCGGCGCGCGGCTCGGCGAACGTGCCGTAGAGGGTCTGCTGGGCGAGATGGCGAAGCGCGATATCGGCACGCACCTGGGCCATAAAATGAAGGCCTTCACCGAAAACAGCGTGGTCACCGAAGGCGGCGAATTTGAAGCCGACATGATTTTGTTCATGCCCGGCATGACGGGCAATGAATGGTTCGACGCGACCGATCTTCCGCGCTCGCCGGGCGGCCTGCTGAAGGCCAACACGTATTGCCAGGTGGAGAACCAGGACAAGGTCTATGTGGCGGGTGATTCTGGCAGCTTTCCGGGGCCGGAATGGATGCCGAAACAGGCACACATGGCCGACTTGCAGGCCGAGGCAGCGGCGAAGAATCTGCTTGCCGAACTCAATGGCGCGATGCCGACGGAAACCTTCAAGATCGAGCTGATCTGCATTGTCGACAACCTGAAGGGCGGCATGTTGGTTAAGCGCACGGACAAGGGCAGCACCATGCTGCCGTCGCTGGCGCCGCTGCATTGGGCGAAGCGAGGTTTCGAATGGTGGTATCTGCGTCAGTATCGCTGATGCGCCGTTGAAAAATCTCGCGTTTGGCGAGCAGCGAGCATCGTTCCAGCGAGCGACGAATCTGGTATCCTTGGCGGTCATCCATTCATTATGAAACGGCAGGGTTACCTCGATGAGCGACATTCAACTTTCCGGCGAGCTGATGCACGATGTTCAGGATGCCGTGCGCAAGCACGCGCCGGATGCCGACATGGGCGAGGTCATGCAGTACCTCGCGGCGGTGATGGGTTATATGCTCGGCAATCATACCAGCGATCTGGCGGTGAAGTCCGACTACATGGATCAACTCAACGGCTTCGCGCGCCAAGTCATGGAAGAATCCCACGAGCGCGTTCAGCAACACCAACAAGCGGCCGCGCCAAAGCCTGCGTCCAATGACGCCTTCGGCTACTGGACGCCTTCTCGCTGATGCCATGCCATGGCGATCTACGCGGCTGACAAACTGATCGCGCAGGCGCGCGCGCTGGCCGCTGAATACCGGCGCGCCATGGGCAAACCCCTGCCTGGCGTCAGCAAGGAAGTGGCGGAATACGACGCCATGCAACTCCTCGAACTGGAGGTGCCGCCAGAGGGTGAGCACGGTTATGACGCCATCGATCCGGCGCGTGGTGGCAAGCGCATCCAGATCAAGAGCCGGATGCTGCCGGACGACGCCAGAACCAGTCCGCGCATCGGTCAGATCCGAATGGATCACGACTGGGACAGTGTTGTGCTGGTGCTGATGAACGAGGACTACGAGCCGATCGAGATTCTTGAAGTCGACCGCGACGAGTTACTCGAATACCGGGACAAGTCCAGCTCCAGCCGGGCCAAGCGTGGCGCCTTGTCGGTTGCGCGTTTTCGCATCATCGGCCGTCTGCTGTGGACCGCCGAAAACGGCCGCGATGCCGATGGCTGGTCGAATCAGTGAACCTGGATGCCGACGAGGTTTTCGCGCCGGACGGCCTGCTGTCCCGGCGGATTCCGGGTTACCAGTGGCGCGAACAGCAACAGCGCATGGCCGAGCGCATCGAATGCCTGCTCGATGAAGGCGGTATTCTGTGCTGCGAAGCTGGCACCGGCACCGGCAAGACCTTCGCCTACCTGGTGCCGACGTTATTGTCCGGCCAGAAGACATTGGTATCCACCGGCACCAAGAACCTCCAAGACCAACTCTTTCATCGCGACCTGCCGGTCATCCGCGAAGCGCTCGGCATTCCAGTCGCGGTGGCCTTGCTGAAGGGGAGGGGAAACTACCTATGCAAGCAGCGGCTGGCGCTGGCCGCTCATGACAGCCGCGCGCGCGGCCAGGAGATGGGCGATTGGTTGCACCGCGTCCGGAGATGGGCCAAGGCGACGAGTGACGGTGACATCAATGAACTCAGCGGTGTGCCCGAGGACGCCGGCATCTGGCCATTGGTGACCTCGACCGCCGAGAACTGTCTCGGCCAGGAATGCCCGGAATACACGGCATGCCATCTGGTCGAGGCGCGTAAGAAAGCCCAGGAAGCCGACCTGGTGGTCATCAACCATCATCTGTTGTGTGCTGATTTCTCCATCAAGGGCGAAGGTTTTGGCGAACTGCTGCCGGCGGCCGATTGCTACATCATCGATGAGGCCCATCAGTTGCCAGAGGTCGCGAGCAGCTTCTTCGGCACCACCATCAGCTCGCGCCAGATGCTCGATCTGGTGCGTGATGCGGAGGCGGCTTATCACCTCGAAGCCGGGGATCTTCCCGGCCTGCTGGAACAGACCGAGGCGCTTGGCAAGGCATCGCGCGATCTGCGCTTGAGCTTTGGCCTTTCCAGCCGGCGGGCGGCCTGGGACGAACTGGAAAAAGAGCCTAGGGTCGGCGAAAGCCTGGAGAATCTGATCACCCAGTTGGATCTGCTCGGTGGCATGCTGGATGCGATCAAGGGGCGTGGCAAGGGGCTGGATAATGCCCTGGAACGCTGTCGCAAGCGGGTCGAGGAATTGAAGCTGCTGACCGCGCCGGTCTCGGAAGAGAATGTCCGGTGGTTCGAGACCACGATGCTGGGGTATCGGCTGAACAGCACGCCACTGGAGATATCCGATGTCTTTCGCCAGCATATGAATGCCGGCAAGACGACCTGGGTCTTCACCTCGGCGACTCTCGCGGTGGGCGATAGTTTCGGCCACTTCGAATCGCAACTTGGCATACAGGACGCCGCCAGCGAGAAATGGGACTCACCGTTCGACTATCCCCATCAAGCGTTATGGTTCGTGCCGCGCGGCATGCCGCCGCCACAAGACCCGCTGTTCAATCGTAAGGTCGCCGAATTGGCCATCGAACTCATCGAAGCCAGCGATGGACGTGCTTTCCTGCTTTATACCAGCCATCGGGCATTGAAAGAAGCCTCGATGTTCCTCGAAGGCAAGATCGATCATCCGATGCTGGTGCAGGGTACCCTGCCGAAGGCCGAGCTGTTGGAGCGGTTTCGCGACCAAGGCAACGCCGTGTTGCTGGGTACCGCGAGCTTCTGGGAGGGTGTCGATGTGCGCGGGGATGCCCTGTCTCTGGTGATCATCGACAAGCTACCGTTCGCCTCGCCCGGTGATCCGGTGATGCAAGCGCGTCTGGACGCGATGCGCAAGAGCGGCGGCAACCCGTTCATGCAGTATCAGGTGCCACAGGCAGTGATTGCGCTGAAACAAGGCGCCGGGCGGCTGATTCGGGATACCAGCGATTACGGCGTGTTGACCATCTGCGATCCGCGCCTGCTCGGCAAGCCCTATGGTCACGTTTTTCTGAACAGCATGCCGGACATGGCGCGTACGCGGAAACTCGAGGATGTCATCCATTTCTTCGATTCCCTGAGAAAGACAGATGAAGCTGCTGGCGCTTGACACCACCGAGTCGGCCTGTTCTGCGGCGTTGCTGATCGACGGTCACGCCACACAGCGCTTTCGCGATGAACCGCGCGCGCATGGTCGCCTGATACTCGGGATGATCGACGCACTGCTGGCCGAGGCCGGTCTTGACCCCTCGCGGCTCGATGCCATCGCGTTCGCGCGCGGGCCGGGTTCGTTCACCGGGCTGCGCATTGCCGCCGGCGTCACTCAGGGTATCGCCTTCGGCGCGGATCTGCCGGTGTATCCGGTATCCAGCTTGCGCGCGTTGGCGCAGGGCGTGCATCGAGAACGAGGCGCCAGCCGCGTATTCGCCGCGCTGGACGCCCGCATGCACGAGATCTATTGTGGCGCGTTCGGCCTCGAGGATGGCGTCATGCAAGCCCTGGATGACGAGCGGGTAATCCGGCCCGATCGGCTTTGTATCGATACGGCGGCGACCACGGGTTGGGTTGGCGCGGGTTCCGGCTGGCGGGCGTATTCCGATGTGATGGTGAAGCATTTCGCTATCGTCGAGCAATTTCCCGATGCCCGCTGCCATGCCATCGATGCCGGTTTGTGCGCCTTGGCGGACCAACGCAACGGGATCACGCCGTTGCCCGCGGAACAGGCGTTACCCATTTACCTGCGTGATCGCGTGGCCACACCTTCCCGATCGTAAGTCATGGTCATGGCCGGCCAAGCGTCGGCATTATTGCGTCTTCTCTTTCGTCCCTGGCGGTGTCGCTTGTCGTTGTGGGCGCGCGGTCTCCTCGCGCCTTGTCGGGAATGGAATGACGCACTGGCTACCTCTCAGGTCGCGCGTCCCCGCTGTCGTGAAAGTCGCCTTTGGTTCGGCTGCGGGATGTCCGGGTCAGGGCACTGGAAATGTGCCCGGCATTTCCAGCATTCCCCACCTCCCCGTGGGTTATGTCGAGGCCAGGCCTACATTGACGTATCACGGTGTTCCCGCGGATCACGACACATCGCTCATACTGCCTTGCTGGATAAATAAAGTGTCTCGGCGGAGTGTATTGGTTTCGTGCTATCAGACCCTGATCCAGCGTGATATCGCGTCGTCGCACGGGAAGTGCGGGATCGCTTGTCGCCATGCGACAAATCTTACTTTTTCTTCCCGCTGTCAACCCAATTCAGAAATGTCCTCTTTTCTGCCATTCAGAAGTGTCCGGTTTTGTGTGTCGTTTACGGGTTGGTTGGCGTATTTGAACAGCGATTG
>JALSSX010000286.1 GCA_026984055.1 Sedimenticola sp.
TTCCGGGCGTTGCATCGGTATCGCGGTGGCCCTATCGGGTGATGGCAGAAAGCTTGTGAATGTCAGTCAAGACGCCTTCCAGTGAGGTATCGAAGGCCAACTGTTCCTCGTTGGTGAGCGGCAGTTGGATGATTTTTTCCATTCCTTCAGCCCCGAGTACGCAAGGCAATCCCATTGCAACGTCCTGATGGCCGTATTCCCCGTCAAGGATGGCCACGGTCGGGAGGATGCTGTTGCGCGCCCGGGCAATGGCATCGACCATGGTGGCGATGGCGGCAGCGGGCGCGGCATAGGCACTGCTGGTCTGCCGTAGCGCCAACACCTCCGCACCGCCGTTGCGGGTGCGTTCGATGATGCGCTCGATCGTTTCCGCATCGAGCAGTTGGTCGATCGGAATGCCGGAGATGGTGGTGTAGCGGATCATCGGCACCATCGCATCGCCATGGCCACCCAGCACCATGGCGTTGATGTTGCCGGCGGAAAAGCCTGATTCCAGTGCGATGAACGCCGCCATGCGCGAGGAGTCCAGTACGCCGGCCTGGCCAAAGATCCGTTGCCGCGACCAGCCGGTGCGTTGCCAGGCCCGGTAGGTCAGTACATCGACCGGGTTGGAGACGAGCAGGATCTTGCAATCGGGCGCCTGCTGCATGATGAAATCGAGGATACCGTCGAGGATGCCGACGTTGGTCTCGAGTACATCAGAGCGTGACATGCCGGGTTTGCGGGCGATGCCCGCAGTGATGATGACCAGATCGGATCGGGCGATGAGCTTTGGCTCGGTTCCGCCGGTTACGCGGGTGTCGAATTCGAATATTGGCGCGGTTTGCTGGATATCGAGCGCCGCCCCTTCAGCGACCCCTTCCTTGACATCGAGCAACACCACTTCGTGGGCGATGTCGAGCCGGGCAAGAAACTGTGCGGTGGATTCGCCGACGCGCCCGGCGCCGATAATGCTGATCTTGTGCATGTTCTGGTCCTCCTCTTCGAGGTTGTTGGTGGTGGTCTTTTCAGTGATACGTCCCAAAACGGATTCGGTACGCTGTCGATGTAACCCGCAGCATTTTTCTTCTCATACCAAAACTATAGCCCGAATTCCGACTATTTCCTGTCCAGATAGGTGCGGTCACGGAAGGTGGTGACCCATTCGGGTTTGTAGATGACCAGAATGGAGATGATCATTCCGGTGATCACACCTTCCGGTAGCGCCAGCATGAGCAGGAACGGCAACAGTCCTTGGGTGAGTTCTGGTCGGTGGCTGAAGGAAACGAGCGCTGCTGTGCCCAGGGCGATCAGCAGAATGCCTGCAATGGTGGCGATAAAGGTGTTGATGAAGAAGTAGATGAAATAGTTGTGGGGCAGGTAGCGCTGAGTGATGCGCAGCAGACTATGGGTCAGCAGCGTCGGAAGCGCGGCCAGAAGGACGCCATTGGCGGCGATGGTTTCCCAGCCGACACGCCCCTGGAAAATGGTCATCACGATCAGCGCCTGCAGGGACAGGAAGGCGAATTCCCAGCCGAACATCAGCGTCAGTGC
>JALSSX010000287.1 GCA_026984055.1 Sedimenticola sp.
TGCCGCCCTCGGCCATTCTTCACGAAGAAGAAGCCCTGCGTCCCTATGAGTGCGACGGCCTGCCAGCCTATCGACAGATGCCGTTGGTGGCGGCGCTACCCGAGCAGGTGGAACAAGTACAGGCTATCGTGCGCCTATGCGCGGAATTGGATGTACCGGTCGTCGCGCGTGGCGCGGCCACCGGGCTTTCCGGTGGCGCCCTGCCCCTTGCCGATGGCGTGTTGCTCGGCCTGGCGCGTTTCAATCGCATTCTTGCCATCGATCCGCTTGCGCGTACCGCCCGGGTTCAGCCAGGGGTGCGAAACTTGGCGATCACCGAGGCGGCTGCTGCGCACGGTCTCTACTATGCCCCCGATCCTTCCTCGCAGATCGCATGCACCATCGGCGGCAACGTGGCGGAGAACTCGGGTGGCGTGCATTGCCTGAAATATGGCCTGACGGTACACAATCTCCTTGAATTGAAGGTTGTGATGCCGGACGGTGAGTTGCTGACCCTGGGCGGCGAGGCATTGGACGCGGCGGGTTATGACCTGCTTGCATTGATGACCGGCTCGGAAGGCATGCTCGGCATCGTCATCGAGGCGCTGGTGCGCCTGCTGCCCACGCCGGGGCAGGCGCGGGTGTTGCTTGCCGCCTTCGATGCTGTCGAACCGGCGGCCAACGCGGTTGGCGAGATCATCGCCGCCGGCGTCATCCCGGCTGGTCTGGAGATGATGGACAATCTGGCAATACGCGCCGCCGAGGATTTCGTGCATGCCGGTTACCCGGTGGATGCGGCGGCGATATTGCTGTGCGAGCTGGATGGCGCCACTGATGAGGTAACCGAACATACCGCACGGGTGCGTGATCTGTTGCTGCGGGCCGGCGCCAGCGAGGTGCGCATGGCGCGCGACGAGGCCGAGCGGTCGATGTTCTGGAAGGGGCGCAAATCGGCGTTTCCCGCTGTCGGCCGCTTGTCGCCAGACTACTATTGCATGGATGGCACGGTGCCACGCCGAAAGCTTGCCGCGGTGTTGCTGCGCATTCACGCACTCTCTGGGAAATATGGCCTGCGCGTGGCGAACGTCTTCCATGCCGGCGATGGCAATCTGCACCCATTGATCCTGTTCGACGCGAACGACGAGCAACAGTTGCGCAAGGCCGAGTCCTTCGGTGCCGAGATACTCGAACTGAGCGTGGAGGTTGGTGGGAGCATCACCGGTGAACACGGTGTCGGTCACGAAAAACTCCATCAGATGTGTGTGCAGTTCAGTGCCGCCGAGCTGGAACAATTCCGCGCATTGAAGCAGGCGTTCGATCCGGCCGGCCTGTTGAATCCCGGCAAGGCGATACCGAAACCCCGGCACTGTTCAGAATATAAGGCACTGGGAAGCGACACCCTGATTCCACCGGAACAGCGCGAGGCGCGCGATGCCTGACATCAGCGACGAACTGCGGCAACAGGTTGAGCGGGCTTTTGCCGATACAACGCCGTTGCGGTTGGAAGGTAGCGGTAGCAAGGCGTTTCTCGGTGAAGCCGTTGCTGGCGAGGCGTTGTCGTTGCGGGGGCACTCCGGCATCATCGACTATCAACCGCGCGAGCTGGTGATCCGCGCGCGCGCCGGAACCCCGCTTGCCGAAATAGAGCGGGCCTTGGCAGAACATCGTCAAATGCTGGCCTTCGAGCCGCCGGCGTTCGGCGATGCCGCGACCCTCGGCGGTGCCATCGCCTGTGGGCTTTCAGGACCCCGCCGCCCCTGGGTCGGGTCGGCGCGGGACTTCGTGCTCGGCGCGCGCATCGTCAATGGTCGCGGCGATTTGCTGCGTTTTGGTGGCGAGGTGATGAAGAACGTTGCCGGTTACGATGTCTCCCGGCTGATGGTCGCCGCCTTCGGCACGCTTGGCGTGATCCTCGATATCAGTCTGAAGGTATTGCCCCGGCCCGAATTCGAACTGACCCTGGCGCAGTCGCGGGATCAAGACGATGCGTTGCGTATCATGAATGTATCCGCGCGGCTGGCGTCGTTGTCTGCCGCTTGCTGGCACGATGGCCTGTTGTCGATCCGCCTGTCCGGGGCGGAATCGGCCGTGCTTGCGGCGGCCGACAGCCTGGGCGGTGATCGCATTCCCGATGGTGAAGCCTTCTGGACTGCGGTGAGGGAGCATCGCCATGCGTTCTTCGAGCCTGCGCTGGCTGGCGACGCGCCACTGTGGCGCTTGTCGGTGGCGTCGACATCCGCGCCACTGGCGTTGTCCGGCGAGCAATGTATCGACTGGGGTGGCGCGCAGCGTTGGTGGTTGAGTGAAGAACCGGTCGAACGGATACGCGCCGTGGCCGAATCCGCCGGCGGCCACGCTACCTGCTTCCGAGGTGACGCGGGGGGCAGCGGTGTGTTCCACCCGCTGCCGACACCGCTGATGGCGTTGCACAAGCGCTTGAAGCAGGCATTCGATCCCGGGCGCATCCTGAATCGCGGCCGCCAGTACGCGGCACTGTAGACGCCATGCAGACATCGATCCAGGATTTCTATCGCGCTACCCCTTGGGGCCAGGAGGCGGAACACATCCTACGCAACTGCGTGCATTGTGGTTTCTGCACCGCGACCTGCCCGACCTATCAGCTTCTGGGCGACGAGTTGGACGGCCCGCGCGGGCGCATCTATCTGATCAAGCGCATGCTGGAGGGTGGAACAGTCAGCGGTACGACGCGCGTGCATCTCGACCGTTGTTTGACCTGTCGCGCCTGCGAAACCACCTGTCCGTCCGGGGTCGAGTACGGACGCTTGATCGATATCGGACGCGAGCTGGTCGAGCCGCTGGCTCCACGGACGCGGAGCCAGCGTCTGAGCCGGCGTCTGTTGCGCCTGATTCTGCCGTGGCCCCGTCGGCTCGCCGCCTTGACCGCGCTCGGGCGGATGATGCGACCCCTGATGCCGGCATCACTGCGCGACAAGCTGCCCCGACCAGATGCGTCATCGCGCGACTGGCCGGACGCGCGGAATGGTCGGCGGCGGGTATTGGTGGCCACCGGTTGCGCGCAGAAGGCGCTGCGCCCGGCGACCAATGCCGCGCTGGCGCGGTTGCTGGATCGCCTGGGCATCGACGCCGTCGACGCACCGGATCAAGGCTGCTGCGGCGCGCTCAGTCAGCATCTGGCCGCCGGCGACGAGGCGGCGGCCTTCGCGCGGCGCAATATCGCTGCCTGGTGGCCGGCCATCGAAGCAGGTGCCGAAGCGATCCTGGTTGCGGCGTCGGGCTGCGGCGTGATGGTGAAGGACTATGCGCATCTGCTGCGTGACGATCCAGTCTATCGGGAGCGCGCCGAGCAGGTTTCCAATCTGACGCGCGATCCGGTCGAATATTTTGCCGATCAGGAACTGGCCGGCTTGCGCATCGATATCGCGGGTGTTGGCAAGATCGCTTTCCATGCGCCCTGTACGTTGCAACATGGCCAGAAACTGTCCGGCCAGGTCGAGGCACTGTTGCGATCGCTGGGGTTCGAGTTGACAGTGGTGGCCGACGCGCATCTATGTTGCGGTTCGGCCGGAACCTACTCCGTGACGCAACCGGAGATCGCCACGCAATTGCGCGATCGCAAGTTGGCCAATCTATTGCAAGCTGGCCCCAGGCGCATTGTTACCGCGAACATCGGCTGTCAACTGCATCTGGAGAGTGGCGCGGGCCAACGGGTGTGGCACTGGCTGGAATTGCTAGATGAGTGCGGACTGTCGTTGTGAGCTTCTCGTTCTATTGGCACGATTACGAAACCTGGGGCGCCGATCCACGTCGCGATCGCGCGGCGCAGTTCGCCGGCCAGCGCACCGATGCCGACCTGAACCCCATCGGCGAACCCCTGGTCATCCATGCCAAGCCGGCCGATGATATGTTGCCACGGCCGGAGGCCTGCCTGGTCACCGGCATCACACCGCAATATGCCTTGGAACATGGTATGCCAGAGGCCGAATTCTTTCGCCAGATTCATAGCGAGTTGATCCGCCCCGGCACCTGCACCAGTGGTTATAACAGCATTCGTTTCGATGACGAGTTCACTCGTTTCGGCTTCTATCGTAACTTCATCGATGTGTATGCACGAGAATGGCAGGGCGGCAATTCACGCTGGGATATCATCGACGTGCTACGGCTTGCGCATGCGCTGCGTCCGGAAGGCATCGAATGGCCGGAGAACGAAGACGGCACGGCGAGTTTTCGCCTCGACCGCTTGTCCGTCGCGAACGGGTTGGCGCATGCCGATGCCCATGATGCCCTCGGCGATGTCCGGGTGACCATAGAGATGGCGCGCCTGTTGAAGGCGCGCCATCCTCGCCTGTATGATTATTGCTTCACGCATCGCGGCAAGCAGGCGGCCGGTGAATTGCTGAATTTACGCGAGCGGCGCGAGGTCTTGCATGTGTCATCGATGTACCCGGCGGTGCTCGGTTGCATCGCGCCGGTCATACCGATCGGCATGCAGCCCGGTAACCGTAACGGCGTGATTGTCTTTGACTTGCGCACCGACCCTCATATCCTGATGGACCTGGATGCCGAGGAGCTCCATTATCGCCTGTTCACACCGAGCGCCGAATTGGCCGATGGCATCGCTCGGGTACAGATGAAGACGGTGCATCTGAACAAATGTCCGGTATTAGCGCCGATGAATACGCTGACGTCAGGGGCGGCCGATCGCTGGATGATCGATATCGGGCAGGTGCGACAACATGCGCAAACCCTGCTTGGCTTTGGTGATCTGCAAGCCAAGCTCGATGCAGTCCATGCGATCGATGCGCGTCGCGAGTTTTCGGAGGATCCGGATCAGACTTTGTACGGGGGCTTCTTCAGCGATCGTGATCGCGAGGAGATTGCGCATATCCGCAAACAGACTCCGGAGGAACTGGCTGACTGTCACCCAGCCTTCGATGATGCCAAGCTGCATGAATTGCTGTTTCGCTATCGCGCGCGCAACTGGCTGGAGACCCTGAACACGGAGGAGCGCCAGCGCTGGGAGGCGTATCGGCGCTGGCGGTTGACGGATCCGGCCGGCGGCGCGAGTATCGTCAGCGCCGATTATTTTGCCGAGATCGACCGGTTGCTCGCGGGTTTGGGCAAGGATGATAAACGGCGGGGGATATTGGGTGATTTGCGCGATTGGGGAGAGCGTTTAACAGGATGTTGAAAAATGGCATTTTTTCAACATCCTGTTAACGTGAACATCGGCAACCGGTTGCCTGTGATTCGTCTGTGGGAGCGCCGCGAATACGTCTGTGTAGGCTTGGCCTCGGCATAACCCACGGGGAAGTGGGAAATGCTGGGCGCATTTCCAGCACCCTGCCTAGGACGTCCCGCAGCCGGTCCCCGGAAGGATTCACGAGGTGCGCGACTCCGGTTGTTTCACGGCATCTATCCACTGGGTGACGCGCGCTAGCAACTTCTGGAAGTCGTTGTGTTCGACCGGCTTGGTCAGATAGGTGGAACAGCCGGCGAGCACGCCCTGTACTTCGTCCAGCGGCGATGTCTTGCCGCTGAGCATGGTGATGGGTACCTTCTTCCATTCTGGCTTGGCGCGTAGCTGGCGACATACCTCGTAGCCATCGATGCCGGGCATCATGATATCGAGAAAGATCAAGTCGTAGCGGTTGCTGGCCGTTTTCTCCAGCGCGGTTTCACCATCCTCGGCGAAATCGGCGTTGATATCCGCGTCGCGCAGTTCCAGCTCCAATTGTTTGCGGATCGCGAGGCTGTCGTCGACGACCAATGCCCGGTAACGCGGTGCTGGCTTCGGTTTCGACGTGGCTCGTTCCGTGTTCTGCTGGACGGCCTGGGGCGGTGTATCCGGCACTGGCGGGATGCGGCTTTTCAGTTTCGGCTGCCAAGCGTAACGGCGGATGACGGTCAACGCGGTGACCCGTCGCCGCACCGGAATCAGCGCCCGGCGGGGCGATCTGGCGGGGGACCGGCCAGGTGCTTTCCACTTGACCTGGTGCGGGTCAGTGTCGTCCTTCTTCCTCTGAATGGCAGGGTCGGGTGACGATGCGGGCTCGGATTCGATCAATGCCGCGATGCGGTCGAGTTCGCGCATTACCCGGGTGACCAGCAGCGGCCGGCCAAGCGCATGCTCGCGAGGATGCCGGGGTTCATCGGCTCCGAGCAGTAGCAGGTGGGTGGCGTTGTCACGTATCGCCGCGCGTGCCTGCTCGTGGCCGTCGGCATCACCGATCAGCAGATTCGCTTCGGTGGCGCGTGGCACGTTCCGGTAGTCGCGTTTCTGGCGACTGGCGAAATCGAGGATGCGGCGCAGTAGCGCGCTGTCCGTTTCGTCGAGTCCGATGAAATGGATGCGCAGACTCATGCCGGCGCCTCGTTTTCCACCCAGTGCTTCACGCAGTCGGTCAGGGTGTCGTTGTCGACCGGCTTGGTCAGATAGTCGTCGACGCCGGCTTCCTCGGACTGCTGGCGATGCTTGCGTGACGAGCGCGAGGTGATCATTACGATCGGGAGGTCACTGGT
>JALSSX010000288.1 GCA_026984055.1 Sedimenticola sp.
AATCGATCTGCCTCTTTATGACTCATCGTAATCTGCTCCTCTGCCACGGGCCCCTCCTGAAACCAAAAGGGGACATTTTAGAATTGGACAAAGAGGACATTACTGCTTTGGGCTAACAAATTTTGGCGTCGCGCTTGACCGGAATCGAGCGCGCGATTACCATACGCGCTCTACCAATTCCCCGGTAGCTCAGTCGGTAGAGCGGGTGACTGTTAATCACTAGGTCGGCAGTTCGAGCCTGTCCCGGGGAGCCAAATTCGAAGGGTCCGTGGCGTCTTTGCTCCGGACCCTTTTTCGTTGGATTTCTTGCTTTGCCGCGCTTGGTATGTCTGCATCCAGTACGGAAGAGGCGGGGTCAGTACGTGACTATTCAGCGGCGCTGCTGGAGATGCGCAGGACTTGTCGTTCCGTAGCCGTGATGATCGCAATGTCGCGCCCACCATGCGAGGGCACCAGCAGCCTGTTCCCGAGTTGAAGGTCGGTGGCTGTCATCCTTGCGCAAAAAATAAAAACCCCGCCGGAGCGGGGTTGGTGTCAGAATTCCAGGTTTAGCAGGATGTTAAAAGTGGCGTTTTCCAACGGCCTGTGTGCGGTACAGGGATGTACCGCCATTTTCGATGACGGCAAGTCATTGAAAATGAAGGCACCGGGAAATCGCATTGTCCGGTTCCGTCGTTGAAAAAGTCCATGGAAGGGCTTTTTCAACATCCTGATCAGGGAAGCGCGGCGAGGCAATCGGATACAGCTTCCAGGCCGGGTCCGCCGAGTTCCTGGAACTTGTGTTCGGTCAGGCCGCGATCCGTTTCTGAAGTTTCTTCATCGCGGCTTTCTCGATCTGACGAATGCGTTCGGCGGAGACGCCATGGCGCTCGGCCAGTTCGTGCAGAGTGCTCTTGTTCTCACTCAACCAGCGGGCTTGCAGGATGTCGCGGCTGCGGTCGTCCAACTCCGCCAACGCTTCGCTGAGTCGCTCATGTTCCCATTCCGCTTCGTCAGCGGCTTCCAGTTGCAGCGACGGGTCGGCCGCGCTGTTGGCCAGCCAAGCGGACGGTGTCGCGTAGGCGTGATCGTCGTCATCACTGTCCAGCGGGTCGAAGGCGACATCCTGCTGACTCAGGCGGGATTCCATCTGTAGCACGGTTTCGGGCTTCACACCCAGATCCTCGGCGACCTCCTGGACTTCTTTGTGAGAGAACCAGCCGAGACGCTTCTTGCTGCTGCGCAGATTGAAGAACAGCTTGCGCTGTGCCTTGGTTGTCGCGACCTTGACGATGCGCCAGTTGCGCAGGATGTATTCGTGGATCTCGGCGCGGATCCAGTGTACCGCGAAGGACACCAGGCGCACGCCCATATCGGGATCGAAACGGCGTACCGCTTTCATCAAGCCGACGGTACCTTCCTGCACTAAGTCGTGCTGCGGCAGGCCGTAGCCAGAGTAGCCACGAGCGATGCGTACGACGAAGCGCAGGTGCGAAACAATCAATGCGCGCGCGGCGTCCAGGTCGCCGTTGTCGCGTAGTCTGACGGCGTAATCGTGTTCTTCCTCGGCTGTCAGCACTGGTAGCTGAAAAGCGGCACTGATGTAGGAATCCATGCTGCCTGTCGGCAGTGCGCTGCTGAGTGTCATGGCTTTAGTCATTTCTATCCCCCGTGTTCCCGTTCGTAATTTAGCACTCTTTCGTTGAGAGTGCCAGTTAATTGGCAGTCGCGAGGTTAGAGTGCTAATTTGGGGGCGGGTTCCCGGAATCGCAAGTTTTTTCCAGCTGTTAGGTGAGTCGATTCGAACAAGTGGCGCGGATCAGTCCTTTTTCTCGCTTGGCGCGGCATATTCGAAGGAGTCGTAGTGCATGGCTTCTTCGGCGACGCCGGCGCCGCGGAAAGCTTCGCGCGCGGCGATGATCATCGGCGGGGGACCGGCCATGTAGATCTCCTGGCCGTGTAGATCAGGGTATTCCGCCAGTACCTGTTCATGTACCCAGCCGCGCGCGCCGTTCCAGTCGGCGTCTGGTTCGGAGAGTACCGGGGTGAATTTCAGGTTGTCATGTTCCCTGGCCCACTGTTCGGGCAGTTCGGGCAGATAGAGGTCGCGTTTCGAGCGCACTCCCCAGAATAGGTGCATCGGTCGGTCGAGTTCGCGGTGGAAGGCATGTTCGATGATGGCTTTCAACGGCGCAAAACCAGTGCCGCCGGCGACCAGTAGCATCGGCTTGTCGGATATTTCGTTCAGCGTGAAGCCGCCGAGAGGCGCTTGGATGCGCTGGATGGCCTTCTCCTTCATCTGGCTGAAGACGAAATCGGTGAACGCGCCGCCGTCGACATGCCGAATATGCAGCTCGATGAACTCGTCATCATGCGGTGCGTTGGCGATCGAAAAGGCGCGATGCCGGCCGTCGGCGAGGATAAATTCGAGATATTGTCCAGCGAGGAACTGCATGCGCTGGTTGTCTGGCAGTTTCAGGTACAGACGGATCACGTCGTGGGCGAGGTGATCGATGCGCACCACGCGGCATGGCAGGGTTCGGGTCTGGATCTCGGCGGCATTCTCCACTTCGCGCACCTTGATGATGAGATCGGATTTCGGTACCGCCTGGCAGAACACGCAGCAGTTTTCATCGGCGCATTCGAAACCCGGTTCGGCCTCGGGATAGATGGCTTCGCCTTGCAGCAGCTCGCCGGCGCAGGAGCCACAGTTGCCGCTACGGCAGCCATAGGGCAGTCCGATGTTCTGACGCAATGCGGCGTCGAGTACGGTTTCGCCTTCATCGACGCTGAATTCATGCCCGCTGGGTTGGATGCTGACTGTGTAGCTCATGGTGTTCCGGCGTTATGGCTGGGGAACGGGGTATTCTCGCGCAATCGCGGCGGAAAGAAAACCGTGGGAATCCGCCGGGATAGCGCGAGCCAAGCGTGCCGCTCGCGGTATGCTCCTTGCATCAAGGTCCCTCGACCGGTGGCGCGATGCTCGGTATGCGCAGCGGCTGGCGTTTCGAACCCCAATCGCCCGGTTGTGCCTCGAATACGCCAGGAATCTTTTCGCCGCAGTGTTCGCAATGGCCGTGCTTCAGATGCCAGGCGCCAATCTCGTACCAGTCGCGTTCGATCAGCAGTACTCCGCAGGATGGACACCAGGTGCTGCCACCCCGGCTGTCGTGTACGTTGCCGGTGTAGACATAGCGCAGGCCGGCGCGCAGCGCAATGTCGCACGCGCGGGCCAAGCTCGCCGGAGGCGTCGGTGGCACGTCGAGCATTTTGTAATCTGGGTGGAAGGCGCTGAAGTGTAGCGGTACGTCGACGCCGAGGGTGTTGGCGATCCATTCGCTCATCGCGCTGATCTCCGCGTCGGAATCGTTGTGCCCAGGGATCACCAGATTGGTGATCTCAAGCCAGGCGTCGGCCTCCTTGTGTACGTATTCCAGGGTTTCGAGTACCGCTTTCAGGTGGCCACCGGTTAGCTTCCAGTAGAAATTCTCGTCGAAAGATTTTAAGTCGATGTTGGCCGCGTCCATGTGGCGAAAGAATTCCTCACGTGGTTGGGCGCTGATGTAGCCAGCGGTGACTGCGATGTTCCCGATGCCGAGTTCGCGACACGCTTGCGCGGTATCGATGGCGTATTCGTGGAAGATTACCGGGTCGTTGTAGGTGTAGGCGACGTTGCGACAGTCGGTTCGCTTGGCGACGGCGGCGATGGTTTCTGGCATTGCCCGCGCGGCCAGGGTGTCGGTTTCGCGTGACTTGCTGATGTCCCAGTTCTGGCAGTATTTGCATGACAGGTTGCAGCCGGCGGTACCGAATGAAAGCACCGGCGTGCCGGGAAGGAAGTGGTTTAATGGCTTCTTCTCGATCGGGTCGATGCAGAAGCCGCTGGAGCGTCCGTAGGTGTTCAGCACGATCTTGTCGCTCTGGTTTTCGCGCACGAAGCACAGGCCGCGCTGGCCTTCCTTGAGTTTGCATTCGCGCGGGCACAGATCGCATTGCGCGCGACCATCGTCCAGTCGATGCCAGTATTTCGTTGGGTGAATATTTGCTTGCATGTCTTGAATTCCGCTCAGTCGATTTCCATATAAGAGATATGGGCATGAGGAGCGGAATATGCAAGTACAGAAACCCAATGTCGCCGGGATGTTCTATCCGGACGACCCCTATACACTGAAGCGCGAGATCAACCACTTCCTGGGTCAGGCAACTGGCGCGGCGAATGGCCGCATCAAGGCGGTCATCGCGCCGCATGCCGGCTATATCTATTCCGGGCCGGTGGCGGCGAACGCGTATCACGCATTGGAAGCCATTGTCCCGGATGTGCGTCGCGTCGTGTTGCTGGCGCCATCGCATCGCTATGCCTTCCCGGGCGTGGCGACGACCCGTGTCGATGCCTTCGAAACGCCGTTGGGCACTGTGCCGGTCGACAAACGGGCGGTCGACGCGATCGTCGATCTGCCGCAGGTGGAGATTGTGGATCAGGCCTTTGTCGGCGAGCATGCGCTGGAAGTGCATCTGCCGTTTCTCGAAACCGTGTTGAACGATTTCGGCATCGTGCCGTTGATCGTCGGTGATGCGGCGCCACGGCAGGTGGCCGATGTGTTGGATCGGCTGTGGGGCGGCGATGAGACGTTGATTGTGGTCAGTTCCGACTTGAGCCATTATCTGGACTACGAGACCGCCCGCGCGCGCGATGAATTGACGGCGGAGCATATCGAGCACCTGGAAGCCGAGCGTATCCGTGGCGAGGATGCCTGTGGCGCGCGACCGGTCAATGGCCTGCTGCTGGCGGCGCGCGAACATGGTTTGAAGGCGAATGTGTTGGATCTGCGCAACTCGGGGGATACTGCCGGCGACAAGGATCGCGTGGTTGGCTACGGCGCCTTCGCGTTCACCGAGAAGTGAGCGCGTCATGAGCAGTCGGCAGGAATATACCGAAGGGCAGAAGGCCACGCTGTTGAAGGTGGCGCGGCGCAGCATTGTTCATGGGCTGGAAACGGGCCGGCCGTTGGTGGTCGATCCCGGGGATTATGATCCGGCATTGAGGGAGCAGCGCGCGGCCTTCGTCACCCTGACCCAGGCGGGCCAGTTGCGTGGTTGCATTGGCCATCTTCAGGCGATACAGCCCTTGGTGAGGGATGTCGCGGAGAATGCCCATGCGGCAGCGTTCAACGATCCTCGTTTCAACCCGCTGAGTGCGACGGAGCTGGATCGAACGCATATCGAGATATCCGTGCTCACCGCGCCGAAACCCCTGTCGGTCGGCAGTGAAGCGGCGCTGTTGCAGGCATTGAAGCCGAACGTGGATGGGCTGATTCTGGAGGATGGTCCATATCGCGCGACCTTTCTACCGAGTGTCTGGGAGCAATTGCCCGAGCCACGTGACTTCGTGCTGGCCTTGAAGCGCAAGGCAGGCATGCCGCCTGACTATTGGTCGGACAGCATGCGGGTGTGGCGCTATCGCGCGATTTCCTTCGAGGAGAGCGTCTGATGTGGCGCGATCTGGCCCATCGCCGGGTAGTAGGCCAGTTTGAAGGTCCCGTTCCCGGGGCCGAAGTATTTGCCGGCGAACATGCTTGCGCGCAGATTTGCCAGTGAGTCCGCGTTGGAGAGCCTGTTAACTCGGAACCAATGGATTCTGTTGCCCCTGAAAAAGCGCCAATCAAGGTGCGAGGAGTGAAGTTTGGTCATCCAAATACATGACGAGCAACGCAGAGTGGTGCTTTTTCAGGCGCAACCCAGAGGGCTGAGACGCTTTTCCCCAGCGGCGTTATCATTCGCTCATGTGGCCTTGCTACACATTGCTCATTCCGCGTTGCTGGACAAAAAAAGCGTCTCAGCAGAGCACATGGGTTTCGTGTAAACAGGCTCTAGTAGAAACGCGCCAGTAGCGGCATGGCATCGTCATCGTGGCCAAGCAGGTTGTACTGGAACTGTACCAGGCCGTTGCCCAGATCCCGCAGGGTGTGGTTCATCGCATAGGGGTGCGCATCCAGGTAGGTTATAGGTCTGCGAACGTACTCCATGCGCGGTTTGCGGCAGCAGCATGGGGCGGATCATCTGGAAACCGAACTTCGGCACCAGGGTGTCCGAGATCAAGCGCTCATTGCCCATTTCGGCGACATGCAGCGTGCCGGGTTTCTTGTCGCTGAAGCGCAGTTTCACGTCGATCGGCTTTTCTTTCACCGCGACGATGAAGCCGAATATGCCGATGCGCCGCAACGCGGCGATGCCATTGTTCGCATAGAAGCAGGTAGCCGAGCTTTTTCCCTCCGCGTCTTTCAACGTGATGTCGAGATTGCCAGGATAGGAACGACTGTCTGGCAGATCCTTGTGTTTGATGATCAGCGAATAGGTCTGTCCGGACTGACTGCCGAATGCGATCGATGCGCTGTCGTGAGATTCTCCCGGATCGCTCAACGCCAATGTGCGTTTGACATCGATGCCATTGCCGGCGATGGTCAGCGCGAGCGGCGTGGTCTGTGCCCAGGCTTGGGCGGGTAGCAGGCTTGCCAGGATGAGAAGGGTTATTACTTTTATCTGGAACTCGGTTGATGGAAAACCGAAAGTAGGGTGACCGGTTGGCGAGGCGGTTGCTGACAGGCGAATTTCGCGGGTGGTTGGGAGGCCCGGCCTCGCGAATCGCGTGACCGGGCCGGTTTTCTCTCCAGTGTTACAGGGACTTCTTACAGAAATACCAGTCGGTACATTCATAGCCTGCGTTCATGCGCGCCTCGGCATCTTCGGCGGTGGCCGGTGGCGGCACGATGACCTTGTCGCCGGGCTGCCAGTTCTCCGGCGTGGCGACGCCGTTCGCATCGGAGGTTTGCAAGGCCTGGATCAGGCGCAGAAACTCGTCGATGGAGCGGCCGTTGGTCATCGGATAGTAAACCATCGCGCGCAACACGCTGTCCGGGTCTATGATGAAGGTTGCGCGCACTGCCGAGGTGTCCGCCGCGCCCGGGTGGATCATGCCGTAGGCTTGGGCGACTTCCATCTTCAGGTCGGCGATGATCGGGAATGGGATCTCGATGTCGAATTTTTCTTTGATGTTGCGTATCCAGGCAACATGGCTGTAGTGACTGTCGATCGAAAGGCCGAGCAATTCGGTATTTAGCTTCTTGAACTCGCCGGCGCGCTTCGCGAACGCGATGAACTCGGTGGTGCATACCGGGGTGAAGTCGGCCGGATGCGAGAACAATGCCAGCCATTTTCCCTTGTAGTCTTCC
>JALSSX010000289.1 GCA_026984055.1 Sedimenticola sp.
GATTTCTCACCGGGTTGCGTAGCGAGGCCGCTCAAGGTGGTGTGATGGCAGGCGTTCGCGACCGAGGGCCGCGCAGGCGTAGTCGACACTACGTTGAGCGGCCCGACCGAGTGAACGCCAGTCAGCGCGCCGCATTGGGCGGTTGCAGTCGTGAACGGGTGAGAAACCCGGGTTAGGGCAATTGACGACAGGGTAGCGTCACACCAGCGATGCGATGATGCGACTGGCATCCTCGGCGCCGCTGGCCGCTACCGGAACGGGAGCCGGCTGGCGTAATGCCATGAGGTAGATCGGCGGCAGATCGCCCCGGTTCAGTCGATTCCGGTCGATCACCCCGGTGCGGTTGTGTTTCTGGTTCCAGTGCAACAGTCTGGGCTCTTCCGGCCAGTCTGGACGTGGCAGATAGAGTATCGGCGTTTTGTTCAGCGCGGCTTCGACGCTGATGCCGTAGCCGGTCTTGCTTACGACGAAATCGACCGAGGCAAGCAGGTCCTCGAACGCGAATCCCAGGGTTTCCGCGTGGCTCATATCGTCGCGTTTGGGCTGCTCGCCGGATATGACCCAGTGCAATCCGTCTTGCCGTGGCCAGCGATCATAAGGAATGGGTACAGCCATGCCACCCATCGTGACCAGGCCGAGCTGCTTGTCCTCGCACTGTAATGCCTTGCGTAACGCCCACTGCTTGTCCGCCCCGCGGCGACCGACCGGCGCCACCGCGTGACGGTGCGCAAAATGCGGCATGTCCAGATGTGGCGCCAACTGAATGAAGGCGTCTGCGCGATTATAGGCGTCGAGCAGCTTGTTTTGCACCGCTTGACCACCGGGGAGTTCGGCGCAGTAGCGCGCGTGGATGCTGGCCCAGTCCAGTGAACCCATCGCGATTGCTGGAATCCCCGCGCGTTGCGCGGCTTCCAGAGGTAGAAAGGCGATATTCGACAATACCAGATCCGCTTGTTGCGAAGCGATGTGTTGCCGCAACGTGGCAATATGGCTTTTCCAGTCGGCGAGAACCCTGGCATAGGCTCGCTGAGAGGCGGCGACATTTACCGTCACCGCGTCGAACATCTTCATGCCGATGTCGGCGCCTGTCGGTTCCGCCACGATACGTAGCCGGCCCGCCGGCATGCCGGCTTCGATGCGCTGGCGCGTTACACCCTCGGGCAGCGAGGTGGCGACGGTGAAATGGCTTTCCGGCCAGCGCCGAGCCAGTGAGATCAGTACCTCGGCGGTCTGCGCCAAGTGGCCAAAGCCGTGGCCAGTGACGTAGCAGAGGATGCTTGGTGAACTCACCGCTCGGCGATGCGCGCGCGCCATGTCTGGGCGTTGGCGAGCTGTTCGGTCTCATCCAACGTGGTCAGCGCGCCATCGCGCACGACACGGCGACCCGCTACCCAGACGTTGCTGACTTGCTCGCGTCCGGCGCTGTACACCAGTTGCGAGACCGGGTCATAGACCGGTTGGGTACACAGCTGGTTCAGATCGACCGCGACGATATCCGCGGCCTTGCCCGCCAGCAGCGAGCCGGTGATGGCATCCAGGCCGAGCGCTTTCGCGCCGTTCAGCGTCGCCATGCGCAACGCGGTGTGCGCGGGAATCGCCGTTGCATCGCCGGCCACGCCCTTGCCGAGTAGCGCTGCGGCGCGCATCTCGCCGAGCAGGTCGAGATCGTTGTTGCTCGCCGCGCCATCGGTGCCCAGCGCGACATCGATGCCGGCATCTAGCAGCCGGGCCACCGGGCAGAAGCCGGAGGCCAGTTTCAGGTTGGATTCCGGACAATGCACGATATTCGCGTTGCGTTCCGTCAGCAATGCGATCTCGCTGTCGAGCAACTGGGTCATGTGTACCGCAACCAGAGACGGGTTGATCAGGCCAAGGCGTTCCAGCCGCGCGATCGGCCGTTGATCATGGCTTTCGAGGCTCTGGCTGATCTCGTCGACGGTCTCGTGCAGGTGGATATGCACCGGAATCTCCAGCTCGTCGGCGAGCAGGCGCACGCGTTCCAGCGGCGCGTCGGAGACCGAGTAGGGCGCGTGCGGCGCGAAGGCGGTGTGGATCAGTGGATGCGCGCGCCAAGTGTCATGTACCTGCGTGCCCTTGTCGAAATAGGCGTCGACGCTGTCCGCCCAGGCAGTTGGGAAATCGATCACGATCAACCCGACCATCGCGCGCAGGCCGGCGTCGGCACATACCTTTGCCGTTACGTCGGGGAAGAAGTACATATCGTTGAAGCAGGTGGTGCCGCCACGCAGCATTTCGGCTGCCGCCAGGGCCGTGCCGGAGGCGACGAATTCCTCGCTGATCCAGCGATGCTCGGCTGGCCAGATATGCGCGTTCAGCCAGGTCATCAATGGCAGATCGTCCGCCAGTCCGCGAAACAGGCTCATCGCCGCGTGGGTATGTGCGTTCACCAGGCCAGGAATCAATAACTGGCCCGGCAGTTCGATGTCATCGTCGGCCACATAGGTGGCGCGGGCCTCGTCGCTCGGCAAGATGGCGAGGATGCGCCCATGATGGATGGCGATGCCATGATTGCTCAGGATGATGTCTTCCGGTTCCAGCGGCGCGATCCAGGTGGCGTGGATCAAGCTGTCGATTCTTGTAGGCATCGCGGCATTCTAACCGATGTCGGCGGGGCGGGTAACGCCTGGTTTCATGGGTTGATCTATCTCAAGCCATGCCATGCCATTCTTGGGTATGCTGCAACGCTTGGATACCCTACCCGAGACATTCCAAGAATCAGGTGCGCATATGACCCGATTTCTTCTTCTATCGACGTTGTTGCTGGCGTTGTCCATCTGTGGCGGCGCCATCGCTGGCCAGCGCGGGAGCTGTGATCTACCGTTACCAAACGCGGATCTGCGTCATTGCTCGTTCGCTGGCAAGTCGCTGCCGGGCATCAATCTGCGTGGCGCGCGTCTGGACGGTGTGGATTTCTCCAATGCACGAATGCCGGGCTGCGATCTGTCCGATAGCAGTCTGACCAAGGCCGATTTCAAATGGGCGATTCTGGCGGACTGTGTCATCGTTGACGCCGATCTCGATCATGCGGATCTGTTCCACGCCACCTTCGATGGAGGCATATTGAACGGTAGCCGTTTCACCGGCGCGAATCTGTTTGGCGCGAATCTAAACGAACTGAAGGCGATTAAGGCAGATTTCAGTGGCGCCTATATGAAGGATATCGCAATGGAGGAGAGCGATTTCAGCAACAGCCGTTTCGACAAGGCCTTCATGATGCGCGCGGTGATGATTGGTAGCCGCTTGCAGGGTGCCAGCCTGCGGCATGCCGTGCTTACCGGAGCGGCTTTCGAGGAGGCGGATCTCAGTCAGGTCGATCTGACCTCCGCTGTATTGAACGGCGCGCATTTCAACGATGCCCAACTGGTCGGCACGCGCTTCACTGATGCCATCATCGCGAATGCTGTGTTCCGCGGCGCCCGCCTGGAGGGTCTCATCGGCCCGCCGCCTGCGCTGCGCAAGCTACTCGATGAGCTCGCCCCCGATGCCGATTGATCGGCGCTTCTGGAGATATTGAAAAAGATGAGATTGTCTGGATATGTCGTTGTTATATCGCTTGTAACGGGTCTTCTCCCGACTGCGTCCGTGCTTGCCGAAACCGATGCCCAGTTCGCAGCGATCGCGCACCTGGGTGACTTGAACGGCGTGGCCTTGCACTGCCGTTTTCTGGATCAAACCGAGCGCATGAAGGCCGGGTTGGTCGAGATATTGCCGAAAAAACGCCAGTTGGGCGAGTATTTCGATGTGCATACCAACATGGCCTTCATGGATTTCATCGGCAAGCACGCCAGTTGTCCAGATCGGGGGGATTTTTCTCGTCGGGTCGGTGAAGCCTTGCAAGTGCTGCGAGTGGAGTTTTCGGCGGAATGACGCGCCGTCCTCTTGTGTTTCCGGGGTATCTACTCTTGGGATTTCTGGCCATTCTCTGGGGTGGTCCTGGCGTGATGGCGGCGGAAAGCTTGCACGTGGTCGCGAGCATCAAGCCAGTGCATGCCTTCCTCGCCGGTCTGATGAAGGATGCGGACCCCCCCGAGTTGTTGATCGGCGGCCGCTCCACGCCTTACGATTTCCGTCCGGACGACGGAACCCTTACGCGCTTGAATCGCGCCGATGTCGTCATCTGGGTCGGCCCGGAGCTGGAAGCCTCCTTGACCCGGCCGCTGGGCGATCTAAAGAAACGCCGCGGCGACAAGGTGCGCATCGTCGAACTGCTGTCCAGCCCAACGTTGAAGATACTGCCGTCGCGCAAGATTCCGGGGCAACGTGATCCTTTCTTCTGGCTGGACGACCGCAACGCCATCATTCTGCTGGATGAACTGACCGAGTTGCTTGTCGAGGTCGACCCCCAGCGCGCGCACATTTACACGCGCAATCGGCGCGAGATGCTGAAGCCGCTACGGCGTCTCGATCGTGAATACGAGTATGGATATCGTGGCCTGAAGGCGGGTAGTGGCGTATCTTATTACGATACCCTGCAATACTTCGAGCAGGCCTATGCGCTGAAGCTATTGGATGAAATCGCCGCGTCACCCCGTCAGCCAGTCGATACGGCGGCGCTACTGCGGGTGCGTACCAGGCTGGTGTCGGGAGACGCCAACTGTGTATTGCTCGAGAAAGGCATGCCGGCGCGCCAGCTGGACCTGCTGATCCAGGACCTGAATGTCAATACCGGTGGGTTGGACAGTCTTGGCGTGGATCTGAGACCAGGGCCGGGGCTGTATCTCCGCCTGATGGAGCGCAATACCGATGCCATCAAGCGCTGCCTGGGCGCGGACATGAGTCAGGCGGCCAGCGCGCGCGAAGCCGCACGGGACGACGATGCCCCGGTTCAGGACGGCATCGGCGGACGTTTCATATTGACCGATCAGTATGGAGACACGCGTACCGAGCAGGACTTCCGTGGCCATTATTCTCTGGTCTACTTTGGCTATACCTATTGCCCGGATGTCTGTCCGACCAGTCTTCAGGTCATGAGCAGTGCGATGCGCTTGCTGGGTGGCAAGGCAAAACGTATTCAGCCGTACTTCATCAGTATCGATCCCGGCCGCGACACGGTGAAAACGATTCGGGACTACGTGAAATACTTCGATTCCCGGCTGATCGGCCTGACTGGGAGCAAGGCGATGTTGAAACGTGTCGCCACTGAGTTCCGGGTGAAGTTCGCGAAGGGCGAGGTCGACCCCGAACATCCGGAGATGTACCTGATGGACCATTCCGCCAGCCTGTATCTGATGGGGCCGGATGGCCGCTTCATCACCAAGTTCGTCTATGGCATCGATGCGCCAACCCTGGTGAGGGAATTGAACGAAATCGTGCCTTGAGCACGGATTGGCGTGATTGCGCTTCTTCTGATATGGAAATTACCCAGTATTCTTGTTGGAACTTGATCAATGTCAATGTTGCACGGTAATTCGGTGACTAGGCTCAATCGTTGACATACGCACATGTTGTCACGCACACACTGAATATTGCTTCAAATCCTTAGGGGGGAACATGAAGTCAAGAACAACCCAGTTATGTAACGCGCTGATCGGGGTGGGACTCGGCCTCGGTCTGGCGGCCAGCGCGAATGCCGCGCAGTCGCTACAGGACGTGATGAAGGCGCGCGGCCTGACCCAGAAGGATCTGCTCGCCGCCGCCAAGACCTATACGCCGACCGGCGGCCGCGACGAATACCTGGCCTTCAGCTCGGGCGGCCAGAGCGGGCAGATCTTCGTCTACGGCATTCCGTCGATGCGCATCTTGAAATACATCGGCGTGTTCACGCCGGAGCCATGGCAGGGCTATGGCTTCGACGATGAGTCCAAGGCCGTGCTCGCGCAGGGTAAGATCAATGGCAAGACGATAAACTACGGTGATACCCATCATCCCGCCTTATCGGAAGAGAACGGCGATTACGACGGCAAGTATCTGTTCATCAACGACAAGGCCAACCCGCGTATTGCGGTGATCGACCTCAAGGATTTCGAGACCAAGCAGATCGTCGTCAATCCATTCTTCAAGTCCGAGCATGGGGGTGTGTTCGTCACGCCGAATACCGAGTACCTGATGGAGGCTACGCAGTACGCCGCGCCGTATTCCGACGACTTCGTGCCGCTGAGCGATTTCAACAAGACCTATCGTGGTGGCCTGACCTACTGGAAGTTCGACAAGAAGGAAGGCAAGATCAAGAAGGAGGACTCCTTCGTCTTGGAACTGCCGCCATACAGCCAGGATTTGTCTGACGCCGGCAAGGGTCCGTCTTATGGCTGGGGCTTCACCAACTCCTTCTGTACCGAACGCTATGTCGGCGGTATCGAGAAGGGCCGCCCGCCATTCGAGGCCGGTTGCTCGCAGAAGGATACCGATTTCCTGCATGTCACCAACTGGAAGAAGGCAGAGGAGCTGGTCAAGGCCGGCAAGGTCAAGAAAGAGAAGGGCATGTACCTGATACCGATCGAACAGGCGGTGAAGGAAGGTCTGCTCTATCTGATCCCGGAGCCAAAGAGTCCGCATGGCGTGGATGTCGTGCCAGATGGCACCAAGATCGTCGTCAACGGCAAGTTGGATACCCATGTGTCGGTATACAGCTTTGACAAGATCATGAAGGCCATCAAGGCGAAGAAGTTTGTTGGCAAGGATCCCTATGGCATTCCGATCCTGAGCATGAAAGATACCCTGCACACGCAGGTGCAACTGGGCCTCGGCCCGCTGCATACGCAGATGGATGCAAAGCCCTGCATCGCCTATACCTCACTGTATGTCGATTCGCAGATCGCGAAATGGGACTACTGCAAGGGCAAGGTGTTGGATAAGATCAACATCCATTATAACGTCGGTCATTTGATGACGATGGAAGGTGATACCGTCCATCCAGATGGTAAGTATCTGGTATCGCTGAACAAGCTGGCGATCGACCGCTTCAACCCGGTTGGTCCATTGCATCCACAGAACCATCAGCTTATCGATATCAGTGGCGACAAGATGCAATTGTTGTATGACATGCCGGTACCCCTGGGCGAGCCGCATTATGTGGTTGCGATCAAGGCCGACAAACTGAAGCCGGAGATTCGCTATCGTTCTGGCTGGAACAGCCGTGAGAACAAGCGTTCCAAGTACCGTACCCGCGCGGGACGCGAGAAGGTCGTGCGCGAAGGGAACCATGTCGATATCTATGGCACGGTGATCCGTTCA
>JALSSX010000290.1 GCA_026984055.1 Sedimenticola sp.
TCGGCCAGGGCCTGAAGGGTCAGGCCACGCGCCTTTCGCAGTTCGGCAATGCGATTCTTCATGCCCGACTTCCTACATAATTCACTTTTTCGGCCAGATTACCCCCACTATTGCCCAGGAGCAACCAGTGCGTAAGTAGTTGGAAATAAAGGCTTGTATCCCACTTGATTCACCATAATTAGAATATTTCCTACATAATGGATGGACTCCTGACCCCTGATTTCCTACGATCCGGACGAATCAAGCCGCGCCTTCCGGTACTTTGGCCTGACAACACCAGGGTTTTGGAAAGGACCGATTTTGAAAGCGGCAAAGGAATTATGTGGATCGGAAGAAGACATGCGCCCCGTGATCAGGGCGGCCGAATATGTGCGCATGTCGACCGAGCATCAGAAATACTCAACCGAGAACCAGGGCGAAGCGATACGCGCCTATGCCACCACTCACGGCATGAAGATCGTGCGCACCTATGCCGATGCAGGCAAGAGCGGGCTCAGCATCAAGGGGCGCGATGCGCTCCAAAGCCTCATCGAGGATGTCGAAACCGGCGCGGCTGATTTCGAGGTCATTCTGGTCTACGACATCAGCCGCTGGGGCCGGTTTCAGGATGCGGATGAATCCGCCTATTATGAATACATCTGCCGTCGCGCAAACATTCAGGTCCAGTATTGCGCCGAGCAGTTCGAGAATGACGGCAGCCCCGTCGCCACCATCGTCAAGGGCGTAAAACGGGCGATGGCGGGCGAATACAGCCGCGAGCTGTCGGTCAAGGTCTTTGCGGGCCAGTGCCGCCTGATCGAGCTGGGCTATCGCCAAGGTGGCGCGGCAGGATTTGGCCTGCGCCGCGTATTGGTTGGCGAGAATGGCGACAGAAAAGCCGAGCTGGCGCGCGGCGAACACAAGAGTCTGCAGACCGACCGCGTCGCCCTTGTCCCCGGCCCCGCCGAGGAGGTCGAGATCGTGGGCGATATCTATCGCCAGTTCATCGAAGACGGAAAACCCGAGAGCCGGATCGCCGCCGATCTCAACGCCCGCGGCATCAAGACCGACCTTGGTCGCGACTGGACCAGCGGCGTGGTTCACCAGATCCTCACCAACGAGAAATACATCGGCAACAATGTCTACAACCGCAAATCCTACAAGCTGAAAAAGAAGCGCGTGGTCAATGCGCCTGATATGTGGATCAGGGCTGACGGAGTATTCGATGCCATCGTCGATCCGCAGGTGTTTTATACCGCGCAAGGGATCATCCGCGAACGCAACCGCCGTTATACCGATACGGACATGCTGGAGCGCTTGCGCGGCCTGTTCCAGCGTCATGGCTATCTGTCGGGGCTGGTGATCGACGAGGCCGACAGCATGCCCGCCAGCGGCATACCAGCGCCGGTTCGGCAGCCTGGTGCGAGCCTATCAGCTGGTCGGCTTCACGCCCGACCGGGAATTTCGCTATATCGAGGTCAATCGAGCCCTTCGCATGCTGCACAAGGATGTGGTCGCAAAAGTCGTCG
>JALSSX010000291.1 GCA_026984055.1 Sedimenticola sp.
ACCCTGCATGAGAGGGATCTGGCGGCGGGATTTGGCTGTGTATATCTGCCCCATGCATTGAGCCGAAAATATCCCAACGCCTGCAGGGAATGGGGATGGCAGTATGTCTTTCCGGCCAGTCGCCGCAGTCGGGATCCTCGTTCACAACAGGAACGCCGACATCATCTGGATGCCAGCGTAATCCAGAAAGCGGTTAATACCGCGGTAAGACGGGCGGGTATTCACAAGAAAGCCGGCTGCCACACCCTGCGCCATTCTTTTGCCACACATTTGCTGGAAAGAGGCGCGGATATCCGCACGGTTCAGGAACAGTTGGGGCACAAGGACGTTCGTACCACACAGATCTATACCCATATTCTCAACCGGGGCGGAATGGCGGTTCGCAGTCCTTTGGGCAGTGTTCTGGGCTGATGGAATACATCCTGTGCGGAAAGCTCAGGAGTAACGCTCCCGCACGTAGGTTTCAACAATTTGCTGAAACTCGGCGACAATGCCCTCGCTTTTCAGCGTCACGGTCTTTACCCCATCCACATAGACCGGCGCAGCAGGCTGTTCACTCGTGCCCGGAAGGCTGATGCCGATATCGGCATGCTGGCTTTCACTAGCCCGGATTTCTCACCGGGTCGCGTAGCGAGGCCGCTCAAGGTGGTGTGATGGCTGGCGTTCGCGACCGAGGGCCGCGCAGGCGTAGCCGACACTACGTTGAGCAGCCCGACCGAGTGGACGTCATGTGCTGTCTTTTCCGTTTTCATGCGGTTCTGCGGTCTCTCGTCGCTGGTGACACGGCTCGGGTGATATCCGATCACGGCAAAGCGCCGCGCCAGCAACCATGACAGCGTATCCTCGGTCTCCAGCGTTTCGACGGCCCATTTGTCATATAGCCCTTTTTGGCCAGCCGGATGCGCGCTGGCATAATGCCTCTCATGTTGGTTTGGGGTCTCAAAGGCCCGCTTCCGCGCTATCATGCCCTTAAATGGCCGCCATCACCGTCGATGATCGGATGATCGAAAGAGCAGGGGGATAACATCACGTCACCACCTAGAACATTGCGTGATAGTCGGTTTGGATGCCTGCTCCGTCTGCTGTTGCTGGTTTTGTTGCTGGCCGGCTGCGGGTCGTCGGCGCCAATGCCTCGCATCGTCCTCGGCGCGCCGATCTCGGCGCAGGCATCGCTGATCTGGCTTGCCGGCCATCTCGGTTATTTCAAGGCGCATCATATTGATGTCGAACTCCATCCCTACCCCAGCGGCAAGCGCTCGCTGACTGCTCTCATGAGAGGCGACGTCACGCTTGCGATCACTGCGGAGACGCCTTTTGCGATCGCTGCTTTCACGCATCCGGAGCTTCGTCTGTATGCCACCGTCGGCAAAAGCGACAATGACATGCGCATCCTCGCGCGACGGGATCACGGTATCACAACTCCTGGCGACTTGCGGGGCAAGACCATCGCCACGCAACGGGCATCGGCGGTGCATTTCTTTCTCTCCGGCTTTCTCCTCTATCGGGATCTGAATCCCGATGGGGTAAAGCGGCGCTTCATGAAGGCCGAAGCCTTGCCGCAGGCCCTGGCTTCCGGCGAGGTCGATGCCATCGCGATGCGCGAGCCCTTTCTGTCGCGGGCAACACAACGCCTGAAGCGACGACAGTGGATCGAATTCGGCGCACCGGGACTGTATACGAAAACCCACAATATCGTCGCCTCCAAGGATTTCGTCATCGAGCATCCCGGCGCGATGGAAGGCATTCTCTCCGCGCTGAGCGAGGCCAGTCATTTTGCCGAAAGGCATCCCGACAGGGCCATCGCCATCGTTGCGGCGAGACTCGGTATCCAGCCGGCAGTACTTGAACGGCTGTGGCCAGACCTGCGCCTTCGCGTGACGCTCAATCAGGGCTTGTTGACCAGCCTGCGAGAAGAGGCTCGCTGGGCGCTGGACGAGGCCATCGTCACATTGGAGTCCAATGAAATCCCCGATTTTCTCGCCTATCTCGAACCCGGACCGCTGGAGCACACCCTGCCCTATGCGGTCGGTCTGATCGGTATCGAGCCATGATGATCCGCACGCGCCTGCGCCTGCTCGCCTGGGGCAGTCTGCTGACGGTGTCACTGGCGATTGCGCTGTCCTGGTGGGGCTATCAGTTGATGCAGACCGGCAGGCAACGCCATGACAGCATCCAACGACTCAGAACCACGGCCATCAACCTGAACGCGGTGACGCTGGATCTATTGCACACCACCAGCCCGGTGCCGCCGGTCAGGCAATGGCTCGCGATCTACCGGAGTCTGAAAAGAAAGATAAAAGATACACCATTGCGCGCTGATCCAGCCTTCCCCATTTTGAAAGAGATCCACGCAAAGATCGGCGAACGTTTCGAGGGTCTGCTCTACACGCGCATACGCTGCCTGGATGGCCAACAGAAATCGACTCAGCCGCGTTGCCGCGCCCTACTGGCGCGAATGGGTACCCAGATCCGTCTCGCGGTGCAGGATCTGTTCGTCGAGATCAGCCGCGCCGAGCAAAGAATTGCCGATCGATTGAGCCGTTACACCACCATCGGCAGTCTGCTGCTGTTGTCCTTGCTCGCCACCTTGTCGTTGTGGACGGTGATCATCGTGCTGCCGATGACCCATCGCCTGAACCATGGCCTGACGGGCTTGATGGAAGCCGCCCAACGCTTCAGCCGGGGTCATCTGGGCCATCGCCTGTCAACGGATGGAGAACAAGACGAAATCGGCATACTCTCGGCCACTTATAACGATATGGCAACACGCCGCGAATCTGCCGAACAAGCGTTGCTGAGTAGCCGGGCCAACCTATCCGAGGCACAACATATCGCGCACATCGGTAGTTGGGAACTCGATCTGATAAACGGCGAACTCGCTTGGTCCGAGGAACTGTTCCGCATCTTCGAGATCGACAGGGAACGCTTCGCCGCTTCCTATCAGGCATTTCTCGACCGCGTGCATCCTGACGACCGCGAGCGTATCGATGCCGCCTACAACCGCTCGTTGACCGAACACGCCGAATACGATGTCGTGCACCGGCTGCTGTTCGATGACGGTCGCGTGAAGCACATCCATGAGCGCTGCAAGACCGAATACGACGAACGCGGCAAGCCCGTGCAATCCATCGGCACCGCCCAGGACATCAGCGAGACAGTACGCATCGAACAGCAACTTCATTACCGACTTGGGTTGGAAGGCGCCATCGCGCGGGCCTCCACCTTGCTGGCGCGGGCCGGGGGACAGAACCTGGATGCGCGCATCGATACCGTGCTGACGACCATCGGCCAGGCGGTTGGCGCCGACCGCAGCTACCTTTTTCAACTGGAAGACGACGGCAACACTTTCAGCAACACACATGAATGGTGTGTCAATGGCGTCACCAGCCAGATGCCTGATCTACAACAGGTGCCCATCAGCGAATTCGCGCCGGCGTTCGAGCGCTTCCGCGCCAATGAAGTATTGAAGGCGTCCGACCCCAGCGAACTGCACGAGGATCTCGCGCCACTCCGCGAGTTCATGCGGCACACCGGTATCCGCTCGCTGATCAACGTGCCGATCACCACCGAGGGGCGGCTACGCGGCGTCATCGGTTTCGACATCGAGGCGCATGCACGGGAATGGCCCGACGAGGATGTCCAACTGCTGCGCACGGTCGCCGAGAATCTCGGGAGCGCGTTGGCGCGCCGGGAAGCCGCGCGGCGCATCGCCGAGCATACTTGGTTCCTGGAGAGCCTGGACCGGGTCTCGGCGGTGCTCGCCGGCAAGCAGGCGATCACACCGATGCTGCGCGAGTTGACGACATCAATCCTCGAGCTGTTCGGCGCCGATCGTGCCTGGCTGTTGCATGCCACGCCACGCGACGACACCCGATACCTTGTACCAGTGGAAGCCACGCGTCCCGAATATCCCGGCGTGCTCGCTGCTGGCGGCAGCGTACCCGAGGAAAATTTCCCCGCCGAATTGATGCAACGCATCTTCGCCAGCGATCGCCCACTGACCGTCCACACCGAGGAACTGGAAAACCCACCGGACTATCTCAAAACTTTCCAGATTCAGAGCCGACTGATCATGCCGATCCGCCCCGCAACCGATAACATTTGGCTACTTGGCCTGCACCAGTGCTCCGCCAGACGCGAATGGAATCCCGTCGAACAACGTCTGTTCAAGACCATCGCCGAACGCATCGGCCTGGCGCTCGCCGGCGCCGAACTACTGGAAAACCTGCTACACAGCGAGCAACGCCTGCTGGAGGCCGAGCGCATCGCACGTACCGGCAGTTGGGAACTGCGCATCCCATCGGGCGAGACCTATTGGTCGCGCCAGGAATACCGTTGCCTGGGCTACACCGAAAACGCGGTTGAAGCCAGTTTCGACGCGCTGATCGCCGCCGCCCATCGCGACGACCGCGACTGGGTCGGCAACGCAATCCGCAACGTCATCGATGGCAAGAACGCCACATGCAACATCCAGCATCGCGTCGTCTGGCCAGACGGAAGCGAGCATATCGTCCATCAATTGGCGATCATCGAGCGGAATGCTCGGGGCGAGCCACTGCGTCTGCTCGGCACCACCCAGGATGTCTCGGAACGGGTGCGCATGGAACAAGAACTGGAATTCCACCGGCAACACCTGGAACAACTGGTCGAGGAACGCACCGCGACGATACGCCAGCAGGTACAGATCATCGACCAGACCCATGTCGCGGTATTGACGGCCGATCTCGACGGCATCATCACCAGTTGGAACGGCGGCGCGGCGCGCCTGTTCGGTTTCAGCAGCGAGGAGACCATCGGCCAGCATGTCTCGCTGATTCAGGCGGACCCGGACGCCGGCTTCCTTCGACAGCGCATCATCGCGCCGTTGAAGGCGCGCGGTCAGTATGAGATCGAACCGATACTGCGCCGACACGACGGCTCGACCTTTCCGGCGCACCTGTCACTGTCGATGCTATACGACGACGATGGCGCGCCACTCGGTCTGATCAGCTACGCAATGGACATCAGCGAACTGAAAAAGCGCGAACGACAGCTACAGGCATTGGCCGAACGCCTGGAGGCATCGAACAAGGAGTTGGAGTCCTTCTCCTACTCGGTATCGCACGACCTACGCACGCCACTGCGCGCGATCGATGGCTTCAGTCTCGCGCTGGCCGAGGACTATGGCGACCGGCTGGACGCAACCGCGCTCGACTATCTCCAGCGGGTACGCAACGGCGCGCAACGCATGGGTATGTTGATCGACGACCTGCTGCAACTGTCGCGCGTCAATCGCGTCGCGCTACGCCATGAAGCAGTCGATCTCGGCGCAATCGCCCGTGACCTCATCGAGGAACTGCGACACTGCGAGCCGCAACGTCAGGTAGCGTTCAGCATCGACGAAGACATGCGCGTCCAGGGCGACCCCCGATTGCTGCGCGCGATGCTCGCCAACCTGCTGGGCAACGCCTGGAAGTTCACCGCTCGCCAGGAAAACGCGCGCATCCAGTTTCGGCGAGCCGCCCGCCATCCCGGCGTCTTCTCCATCCAAGACAACGGGGTCGGCTTCGACATGCGCCACGCCGACAAGCTGTTCGGGGCCTTCCAGCGTCTGCATCACGACAGCGAGTTTCCCGGCACCGGCATCGGCCTGGCCACGGTGCAGCGCATCGTGCATCGTCACGGCGGCTGGGTGCATGCCCGGGCACGCGAGGGCAAGGGCGCGACCTTCTCTTTCTCATTGCAAGCCGATACGCTGAACGCCATCGATACGCTTCCCAACGGAGAGTCAAAATGAAAGCCCGATTAGCCCGCATTTCTCACCAGCCTTCTACTGCGGCGGCCCAATGGCACGCCCTGACTGGCGTTCGCTCGGTCGGGATGCTCGACGTAGTGTCGGCTACGCCTGCGCGGCCCTCGGTCGCGAACGCCAGCCATGCCGCACCTTTGAACCACCTCGCAACGAACGCCGGTGAGAAATCCGGGCTAGCATTTGACATCGGTTTCGACCAAGGCAACATCCGCCGGGCCGCCGGCCAGCCTTTGCATATGCTGATACTCAGCGATTTCAGCGGCGCGGGATCACACGCTGACACCACGAACGGCCGCCCACTGCGAGACCTGGGAATCCGGCGGATCGACATCGACAACTTCGATCGGGTGCTGGCGGCGATCGCACCTTCGACGACGATCGACCTAAACGGCGTACACGAAGTACTGGCGTTCGCCTCGTTGGACGACTTCGATGCCGATGCCATCCTGCGACGCAGCAAACTGTTACAGGCGGCCACCAAAGCCGCGACACCCGCCGAAGTGGCAAATCAGACAGCCCCTGGCGATGACGACGAGGACCGCTCCAACATGCTAGAACGGCTGCTCGGCAAGGCGCCAGACGCCAGTCATTCGCTTGGCGAAGCGCTGATCGAACGCATCGTGACGCCTTATCTCGACGCGCCCACGCCGGGCACGCCGACAACGACCACGGACCTGACTACGCAGACCAGCCTGCGCGCAGTACTACACGCCCCTGCATTTCAAACCTTGGAAGCCGACTGGCGCGCGCTCCATTGGCTGATCAGCCAGATCGAATCGGAAGAAGACGCCAAATGTTTCCTGTTGGACACACCGAAACAGGCGCTCGCCAGCCTGTTCGAGAACGACGTCCATCCGTTGCGGGAGAAATTGATGGACGCTGGCGCATTGGCCGAGGACGGCAGTGGCCTATCGGTCATGCTCGGTAGCTACTACGTCGATGCCTCGGATGCCGACTACCAGTTGCTGGATCAGGCCGGCGCCGTCGCCGGGTCATTGGGCTCCACCTTCCTGACAGCAGCCAGCGCCGCTCTGATGGGACATGTCGACTACGCCGGGGCCGCCGCCAGCGATTGGGAACCTGACGAAGCGGCCGCCGAGCGCTGGCGAGCCTTTCGTCGGTCCGCCTCGGCGAAATCGATTGGCCTGGCGCTCCCCCGCATCTTGCTCAGGCTGCCCTATGGGAAACGAGGCGAGGCACTCGACGCCTTTGATTTCGAGGAGATGGACGCCACGCCACGGCACCAGGACTACCTGTGGGGCAACCCCGTC
>JALSSX010000292.1 GCA_026984055.1 Sedimenticola sp.
CGCCACGTGTTGCATCGCGCATGCAGTGAATATCCTGACAGGTATCCAGCATCGCGGCGATGAGCCCATTGAGCGGTTGGCAATCGGTTTCGATGCTGGATTCCAGCGCCAATTCGCCACGCGCATCGACAATGGCCGCACCGTGATCACCCACATAGCCATTGATGATCACCATGTCGCCGGGAGAGGCACGGTTGGCGACGATATTCACACCCTGGGGAATGACACCAACACCAGCAGTATTGATGAACAGTTTGTCCGCCGCGCCGCGATGCACGACCTTGGTATCGCCAGTAACAATGCGGACGCCAGCTGCATCTGCAGTGGCTTTCATCGAAGCGACGATGCGCATCAGCTCGTCGATCGAAAACCCCTCTTCCAGAATCATGCCGCAACTGAGATAGAGCGGCTTCGCCCCGCCTACCGCCAGATCATTGACCGTACCGGTCACCGCGAGCTTGCCGATATCCCCACCGGGGAAAAATAACGGATCGACGACATACGAATCGGTGGTCATCGCCAGGCGGTCACCGTGCCCACACAGTGCCGTCAAATCGAACCGCGCCTGATCTTCCAGCAGTGCCAGTTCGGGACTGTCGAACCCGCCAACAAAGATTTCGTCGATCAGATCGCGCATGGCCTTGCCGCCGGCGCCGTGGGCCAATGTGATGATTTTTCCTTTGAACTTGCTCATGCGGTTTTCTTGATATAGCCATTGTTGAAATAGGCAGCGCAAGCGCCTTCGGAAGAAACCATCAATGCCCCCATTGGGTTTTCCGGATTGCATTTACTGCCGAATATCTTGCAGTCCCAAGGCTTGATAACGCCTTTGACGACTTCACCACACTGGCAGGATTTCGGGTCCGCGATTTTCAGGTTTTCCACCGGAAATTTCCGCTCGGCATCATAATCAGCAAACGCATCTTTCATTCTGACGCCGGAGTGGTCGATCGAACCCAGCCCACGCCATTCAAAAAATTCCCGAACCTCGAAAACCTGGCCTATTGCTTCCAATGCAGCGGTATTCCCGGCCTTCGGCACAATTCTCGTGTACTGGTTCTCCACTTCGCAGCGTGCTTCATCGAACTGTTTCAGCAACATCCAGATCGATTGCAGAATGTCCAGCGGTTCAAAACCGGTGATGACGAGCGGACGGTGATAGTCTTTGGTAATAAACTGAAAAGGCCCCTCGCCAATCACCATCGACACATGCCCCGGCGCGAGAAAACCATCGATCATCATATCGGGTGAGTCGAGCACCGCCTTGATGGTCGGCACCGTGGTGATGTGGTTGCAGAAAAGCGAGAAATTCCGAATGCCTTCGCGTTTGGCCTGAAGCACCGTGAGCGCCGTACTCGGCATCGTCGTCTCGAAACCCAGCCCGAAAAAAATCACCTCGCGGTCGGGGTGCTGTCGCGCCAGATTCAGTGCATCCATCGGTGAATAGACCATGCGAACGTCGGCACCATCGGCCTTTGCCTGCAACAGACTTTTGCGCGAACCGGGTACGCGCATGGCGTCACCAAACGTCGTGAAGATCACTTCCGGGCGTTCCGCCAGCGCCACGCAATCATCCACCCGCCCCATTGGCAAAACACAGACCGGGCAACCGGGGCCGTGCACCATTTCAATGCTATCCGGCAGCATCTGCTCGATACCGTAGCGGAAAATGGTGTGCGTATGCCCGCCGCAGAACTCCATCAATTGCAGCGGCCGTGTCCTTCCTTTTTCCAGGCGCGCGGTAATAGTGTGGATTTCCCGGCTCAGGGATTGTGCTTTCTCGGTATCCCGGAATTCATCGACAAATTTCATTATCTTCTCCTATACAAGCCTTGCCCCCCGTCGTTCCGGCATGGACGCCGGAATCCAGTGCCATGGAGGGCTTCCACCAGCGGTGGCATACACCCCTGTAACAGGATCCCCGCTTCCCCGCGAGGATGACGAAGTACCGTCGTTCCGGCATGGACGCCGGAATCCAGTGCCACGGAGGGCTCCACCAACGCTGGCATACGTCCCTGTAACCTGGATCCCCGCCTCCCTGCGAGGATGACGAAGTGCCGTCTTTCCGGCATGGATGCCGGAATCCAGTGCCACGGAGGGCTCCACCAGCGCTGGCATACACCCCTGTAACCCGGATCCCCGCCTCCCCGCGAGGATGACAAAGCGCCGTCTTTCCGGCATGGACGCCGGAATCCAGTGCCACGGAGGGCTCCACCAACGCTGGCATACGTCCCTGTAACCTGGATCCCCGCTTCCCTGCGAGGATGACGAAGTGCCGTCTTTCCGGCATGGATGCCGGAATCCAGTGCCACGGAGGGCTCCACCAACGCTGGCATACATCCCTGTAACCTGGATCCCCGCCTCCCTGCGAGGATGACGGGACTACAGCGACGTCCTGCCAACGACGAACGCCGCCGTGGACTTTTCCACTACTGACTAATCCGCTACGTCGCTGTGTTTCCCTCTGCTGTCGGCCAGCAGGGTATGCACCAGATCCCATAAAATGTGGTAGCAGGCCACATGCACTTCCTGCACGCGGTGAATGGAATCACTTTCCACCACCAAGCAGTGATCGACCAAGCCACTGGATTTCATTTCTCCACCATTTCCGCCCGCAAGGCCCAGCGTCGTCATGCCCAGCTCTTTTGCCTTGGCAAAGGCAGCGAGGATATTGTCGGAATTACCACTGGTGGAAAAGCCGATCAATCCGTCGCCTTTTTTCCCATGTGCCGATAACTGGCGCACAAAAACATGCGCATAGCCAATATCGTTGGCAACAGCGGAAACAAATGCGCTATCGGCCAGCAGATTCATTGCGGGTAGCGCCGGGCGCCCCGTTGTGACCGGATGCTGGAATTCCACCGCGAAATGGGCCGCATCACAGGATGAACCACCGTTGCCAATGGAAAACATTTTCCCACCCTGCTGATAAACGCTGGCAATGGCACGGGCCGCTTCCAATAGCGCCGAGGCATTGGCAGCAAAGAAGCGTTTTTTTGCCGCAATGCTCTCGGCTGATTTACGTTCAATGGACGTCAGCAATGCCGCCGTCTCTTGCTCGGCATCCTTTGCCGTACCGGAAAGAAATGGATATAGGGCATCGAGCCTGGCGTTATTGTCGTCATCGGCACTCATGCACCGGCACCCTCGCGCATCGCTGATAACTCTTGCTGTACCTCACCAAGCTCTTCGAGGATGCGCAGTGTTCTGGCGGCTTCCTCTTCATCGATTCGACTCATCGCAAAGCCGACATGCACCAGTACCCAGTCGCCCACACAGGCCTCCGGTGGATGGTCGTCGCTGACGATGCAAGCAATATTGATTTCCCGCAGCACGCCGGAAACATTGACTTTGGCCATGAGCATGTCGGGATTAGTGATTTCTGTAATCTGTCCTGGGATTCCCAAACACATGATTTGCTCCTGATTTTCGTTTGCGGCTACTGCAACGCAGCCGTTTGTAGTCTCGCTGCGCCGACTGCCGCCTGGCCCAACGCCAACCCGCCGTCGTTTGGTGGTACAAGCCGGTGCGTCAACACTTCTAGTTGCGTATCAAAGCCCGCTACGACGGCATCGAACAAGGTTCGGTTCTGAAAAACGCCGCCACTCAATACCACTTTGTCTATGCTGTACTGACGCACTAATCGCGATCCCATTTCCACCAGCGCCGCAGCAAAGCCATGATGGAAGCGATGGGAAACAATTTCCAGCGAAACTCCCCGTCGAAGGTCTTCGAGCAGTTGCTGCCACATCGGCGCCGGGTCGATCACTGGCATGCTGCCGCTCTCCTCGCTGGCAAACGTATAGGGTGAATCATCATTCACCTCCACCTGCAACGCTTCCAGCTCGATCGCGGCCTGACCTTCATACTGAATCTCATCCGCACATATCCCCAGCGCCGCCGCCACTGCGTCGAACAATCGGCCAGTGGAGGAGGCTGATGGACTGTTGATTTCGCGTTCCAGCATCGCGTCGAGCGTCGCCAGCGGCTTGGCGCTGAGATAGGCCGCAAGCGGCAGGTCAGATGTCAGCGCGGTATCGAGCAGGCCGTTGATTTTCAGCTGCGCCCACAGATTTCGCCACGGCTCACGCATGGCCTTGTCACCACCGGGCAGTGGGGTCGCCCGCAAACTCGCCAAACGGCTTGCCTGGCGATAGTCGCTCAATAAAAACTCGCCGCCCCATATTGCGCCATCATCACCATACCCCAAACCATCCAGGACGATGCCAAGCACCGGCGTTGTATTGAGCGGCACGCCATTTTCTGCCAGGCAGGCGGCAACATGTGCGTGATGGTGCTGCACCTCGATCAGCGCCAGGTTATTTTCACTGGCGCGTTCGTCGCCCAACCGGCTCGATAGATAATCAGGATGGCGATCGACGACGACAGCCTGGGGGCGATGCTGATATAGCCGGGAAAACAAATCGAGATTTTTGCGGTAATCCTCGCCGGTCGCGAAATTACTCAAGTCACCCATGTGCTGGGACAAAATGGCCTGGCCGTTTTTGACCAGACAAAACGTATTCTTCAGTTCACCCCCCATCGCCAGCAGCTCGATGTCCGCGGAGAATCCCGCTGGCATCGCGACCGGCTCGGGTGCATAGCCCCGGGCACGGCGCAGCATTCGTAGCGTACCGCCCATGGTTCTGATCACCGAATCATCGATGCGATTGGCGATATCCCGATCATGCAGCAGAAACGCATCGGCAATGCCCTGGAGCCTCGTGCGGGCGTCATTGTTGTCGATGCACTGCGGTTCACTGCTGAGATTGCCGGAGGTCAATACGATCGGGTGGTCGAGTTCCGCAAGCAGCAGATGATGCAAGGGCGAATAGGGCAGCATAAAACCGAGGTTCCCCTGACCCGGCGCCAATGGGCATGCCTCCTGCCGACTGCTGTCACAGCGTGGCAGTAAAACAACGGGCGCCGCGGGCGACTGCAATGCCGCCGCTTCATCGGGGCTGAGCTTGCACCACTGCCGAATCTGTGCCACATCACGGGCCATCAGCGCCAAGGGTTTTGCCGGGCGTCGCTTGCGCAGCCGCAACGCCGCCACCGCATCAGCATTGGCGGCATCCACCGCCAAATGAAATCCGCCGATTCCCTTGATCGCGACAATCTCACCACGGCGAATACGCATCGCCGCCTGCTGCAACGCATCGTCACGCGCCGCGGTTCGCTCACCCTGCACTTCAAGCCAGACCATCGGACCACAATCGGGACAGGCATTGGGCTGGGCATGGAAACGCCGGTCGGCAGGATCGTCGTATTCCGCTGCACAGGCCACGCACAAGGGAAAACTGGCCATCGTGGTATTGGCGCGGTCGTAAGGAATGCCACGAACAATGCTCAAACGCGGACCACAGTGGGTACAATTGGTAAACGGATAGGCGAAACGCCGATTACCAGGGGTTGCCATATCGGCCAGGCAAGCATCGCAAGTGGCGGCATCGGCTGGCAACTGGGTGGAGACCAGCGAATCACGACTACTGGCAATCGAAAATGTATCGGGTATCCCGTCGGCGTCGAACAATTCGCGCTCGATAGCGGCAATCGACGCCAGCGGTGGACAGGAGGTGCGCAAGGTGGAAAGAAAGTTATCAATCTGTTCATCGCCACCATGAACCTCGATCAACACCCCCTCGCCATCATTGCAGACCTCACCAACCAGTCCAGCAGCACGCGCCAAACGCCAGACCAGCGGCCGAAACCCCACACCCTGCACCGTTCCGCGCACTCGGATACGTTCAGAAACCAATCGGGAATTCAGCTGGGGTGACGAAAGCATAGATCAGAGCGTATCACTGCTGCCGAGAAACCGGAAGAATATATTCCGATTCAGGAGATTTTCGGAATACCATCTTCCAACCGCATCCTCAGTCCGGGCCGGTGCGCCCTCGAGCGCTCAACAAAAAGCATCTCGCCGCTCTTTCATAAGGGCTGGTAGTGGTGATCATGCTGATTATTATTTGATCAGTTTGTCGTATTCCGCATGACTTCCAATCCAAAACCAGAGAATGCCATCCTCAATCTCTACTGCGAGTGCCCGATACCGAATTCCTACGCGAACAGACCAATATCGATCGATCTTTTTCAGGTGTAACGATGGGTGTGCAGGATTCTGTCTGAGAATCTCATAGCATTTATCGGCAACACGTTGCACTTCTGCTGGTAGCCGACCGTACGCTGACCAGAACGCCGGGCTTGCATAGTGATTCACAGTTTCGTCGATTCGCCTGCTTTGTGATCAGCAATGGCGGAACCTGCCAGTTCATCAAGCTTACCCGCAAGAATGTCTTGCTCTATTTGTTTATCCCACACTTCCGAATCGAACTTTTCATACCAAGCGCGAAACTCCCGCAACTGATCGGAGGGCAACTGGGTTACCGCTTGTTCGAGTTCTTCAACGGTTTTCATGATTCCACACCTGTCTTCAATTTTTAAATACACAAACAAATGACAGATATAGCATACACAAGCGTTCTTTTCGCTCAATGACAAGCGGTTATCGCACAGCCAAAGCGAACCCACCGACTTCGACATGACGACCGCAGCCGCTCCGATCAATGCACGGTACAAACCATGCAGGGATCGAACGAGCGGACGATGTGCTGAATGGCGACATCGGTTTTACCATCATTCCCCACCGCGGTGCCGACGAGGGCCTGCTCCAGTGCGCCGGGGGTGCCTTGGCCGTCACGTGGGGAGAAATTCCAGGTGGTGGGTGCGATGATCTGGTAGTTCAGGATCCGCCCGTTGCGTATGCGTATCCAGTGCCCGAGGCTGCCGCGTGCAGCTTCGACCAGCCCTTCCCCCTCGCCTTCGTCGATCCCGGCCGACGGATAGCGGAACGGCGCCTTCGGGTCGATCTGACGGACCCAGTTTTCCATTTGTGGCACGAGCCGGGCAATCTCCAGCAACCGGCCCACGATACGGCCTTTGACGTTGCTGTCATG
>JALSSX010000293.1 GCA_026984055.1 Sedimenticola sp.
GCCCAAGGGCTGTATCGACAACTGTGCGAACAGATCGAGTGCTGAACGCGGCACATCCTGAAAGGGATGCGCCGCGCGCTTGGGCAGAAATCAGAGCGTCAGCTCGACGATTTCGTGTCCACAATCGATCAACGCGGTAAAGTCACCGCGCGCCTCTTCCGGGAAGCTCTGCGCAACCACCCAGATCTGGGTGATCTCGTCGCTGAGCCGCGGCAACGCCTTCAAGGACGCATGCGTGCGCGCCGCGTCGAAGAAGGCAAAGGGTTCATCGAGAAAGATGAACTGACGATCCTTGACCAGGCTGCTGACCAGTTGCTGCGACACCGCCAGGCGCATCGCCAACATGATCTGGCGCTGAGTGCCGCTGGAGATCTCCTCGATATTCAAGAAATCCTTCTTCTCCGTCGAGAACACGCGTACATTCAGATTGTCATCGATCTGTAGATGCTCATAACGGCCCTCGGTGAACAACGGCAGCAAGCGGCCCACCAGATCACGTACCTCGGAATTGAAGCGGCGCGACATGTCTCGGCCGCCAAGCGCGAGCAATTCACCCGACAGCTCGCGCAGCTCGACGCGTTCCGCGTGCTGGGACATCTTCTCGCGCGCCAATTCGATATCATGCTTCAGCTTGGCCGCCAACGCCAGGCGCTCTTTCTCCTCGCTGATGTCTCCGGCCAGCTTGCCGACCTCGATCTTGACGCGCACCTGAACCGGCTCGACCTGATCGCTTTTCTCCGCAAGGAAGTTCTCGACTTCCTCCGGCGTCGCCTCGTTGCGACGCACGCGGGAGATCAGGCGATCAATGGCGGCATCGTCGGCGCTTGGCGATCCAACGCTCTCCCGGGCAGATGTCACTGAAGCCTCGGCATGCGACGCCGCGTCCGCCGTTGCGCTGCTTTCGCCATCACCGCTTTCCTCATCCGCTTCATCGCTGGCTTCGACCGTTTCAGGAAAGATGTCGAAATCGAAACGCCCCAAAGCCTCGGCCTTGTCGGCCAATCGTGGCCCGTTCTCACCAAGCGCGCGAATGCGCGAACGCGTACCCAAGCCGAACAACCAAGTCAGGATAAACAGACCAGCAGCGCCACCAGCGACGTAGTGCAGATACTGGGCATAGTCTTCCTTCCACTGCGGAATCCTCGCCAGCAACGAACCCAGCTGCTGCGCCTGACTGGAATCACCCATCTGCGTGAGCACATACCAAGCGGCACCGGCCAGCAGCGCGACCAGCAGAAAGATGAATTTAAAGAAGCCCTGAAAACGCTTACGCGCCTGCGCCGATTTCAGTTTTGGCCAGCCTTCGTTATAGGTACCGGCGGCATCCTGTGTTTCAGTCAGCAGGTTCTTCGCCAGACGGCCGGTATTCGCGAGAGCTTCTCTTTCTTGCTCCAGCTTGGGCAGATAGGAGTCGTCGATCTCGAGATCGGTATGCTCCCGTTCCAGGTTCAATATCTCCTGGTTGAGTTCGGTGCTCGCCTTGGTCTCGGCTTGAATCTCGTCGTCCAGTTCCTTGCCGGCGTGCTCCAGCGCCGCGATGCCAGCCATCTTCTTAACGGCATGACTCCCCGCTTCCGGCGCGTGAATCTCGCGTTGCGCGAGATAGAATGCCTCGACATATTCGTCATAGTCGAAACCAACCAGCGCCGTCAATGCGTTTTCAACCGGCAGGATGCCGGTGGCCACCGGCGCTTCATCACCCTCGCGGGCCAGGCGAGCACTATGATTGCCATCGCTGTCGAGAAAACGGGCAAGTTCATAGATCGCGTCCCGTACCCGAAAACGCAGCTTTACCGAGCCACTGGTCGCGCCCCAGCGGAGCATCTTCTTGCCTTCGTCCGGACCCAGCGAAAAGCTTTGCCCAAACAAGGCGAAGCAAATGGTTTCGCCGACGCTGCTCTTGCCGGATTCGTTCTCACCCGAGATGCCGATCAAGCCGGTCTCGGGCAGACCATGCAGGTCGAGCTTCTTGTATTTGAGTAGATTACGCGCAGTGAGGTCGGTAATGATCATTGCAGGTCCTCCCCTTCGAGCACCTTCAGTTTCTTCAATGCCAGCTCCATCGCTTCGTCAAAACGGCGTTCATCGAAGGATTCTCCTGAACTTTCGCGGCGCTCGCGTTCTTCCTTGCAGAAGGTTGCAAAGGCCGCAGCCGGACTTTGCAGGCCCTTCGCATTCAGGGGTTTGATATTGGCTTCACTCATCCGTCTCTCTCCACGTCTGATACATATTTCAAGGTTAATAGCCACGCTTCCCAGCGCGCAAAAACACATCCGCTTTCGGCGGTTCGACTGTTTTTTTCTTGGTCCCGGGATAGCCCACAGAGCTAACAGGATGTTGAAAAAGTCCTTCCATGGTCTTTTTCAACAACGGAAGCGGAAAATGCGATTTCCCGGTTCCTTCATTCTTCAATGACTTGCAGTCATCGAAAATGGCGGTACATCCCTGTACCGCACACGGGCCGTTGAAAAATGCTATTTTTCAACGGCCTGCTAAAGGGGATCTCGATTTTTTGAGATGCCCTAAAGCCGCTGCAACACATCCGCTCACCAGTCTCGCGCCACGCCACCTGAATTCTTATCGAGGCGCACCCAAGCCTGTACATTCCGCCAGTATACCGCAGACGTACCGGGGACATAGCCCCCGGTACGGATTTTAAAGCGGGGCGGCGTGATCAATAAAGCAGCAATCGGCAAATCAATCGTGAATCCGCGCCATCTGACACTGTTCCAGCATGTTTCCTACCAGCACCTCGCTCTGTTCCGGAGCATGCCTATAAATCTCCAGGGCGTCCCCGGCAACCTGTCGCCAATGACGCAAGCCATGCGCCGCCAAGCGGGAAAAGACGCCACGATCGCCACTCATCCTCCAGGTTTCATAGCCGTCGAGCAAGGCGGGAAACAGGTGCTTGCGCATGTTGCTCAGACCGCCGATGTAGAAATGGATAGCGGCATCGTCCCCGGCCTCTGGCATAGCCGGCAGGGGTCCATGGCAATCGGCAATGAAGTCACGCACCGCGCGCAACATCAACTCGACGCGCGTGCCAGCGAGCAATAGCAACATGCGTTCCCAATCGGCGCCGAGCACCTGGCCGGCAAAGCGCTCGCCGCTTTCATGCAGCAGCACGAAACGCGACTGACCGCTCGCCATGCGTTGTAGCGCGCCTTCCAGGTCGTGCTCGAAATCATCGCTGGCGAAGGCCCGTCCCAGGGCGTTATCCGGCCGCTTCCAGCGCCAGGTTTCGAGCTTCTCCCAGACCATGCGCTTCAACGCCTCACGCCGCAGCAGGATCACCGAGCCGCGGCTCATCGCCGGAAACGCGCTGAGACCCCGCGCCAGTTCGCGTCCGGCGACATAGACATCCGCGCCATTCAATTGCTCGTAATCCTCCAACCGGGCAAGGAAGAACTGTGGCTTGCCCGCCGTCACCAGCCCGCCACCATAGACCAACCCATGGTCACGCAGGCAGGTATTGATCGCTGCTTCGTTGAAGACATCGAAACATTGCCCACCGAGTTCGATCGGACGATAGTCGTCGTCGACGAGTTCGTCCCACAGCGCCTCGCGGTCGGTCAACCAGTCGCCGATCTCGCTGGAATCGAGGCGGGCACTGAATGCGTGGCCTTTCTCCCAGCGAAAATACTCGCGCATGCGCATCAAGTAGACACACATCCCGTAGTCAGCTCCATGCCGCGCATCACTGATATGGCAGTTGGTTTGCACGGTCTCGGTCAGACGAGTGATCAGATCTGGCATCACAACCTCGCTTTATCACAGCTTCTTTACCGAGTAAAATACTCGGACATTACCGCCGATGCAAAATCACACCCCAAGGAGCAAGCGATGGCATTGCGTATCAAGAGCAGTTGGCACGACGACGGCACGGATCGTTCGCTGGATGAGATCGCCGGCGCGGCCGCCTTCATTGCCTGGCGTATCGCGAAGGAAAAGGCGATCACCCTGCATGGAGAGGATTTCATCTACGAATCCGACGAACAGCGCATGGCGGTGATCCAGGAATATCTGCTGTTTCAGCTCGCGGTAATGGACAGGATCGCGGTGGAACGGCTCGGTATGGACGACGCGCAGCGCAAATCGTTCATCATCGGCGCGGCGAAAGGCATGGCCGGGCATGTACATGACAACGCCATCGACTTGTTCGGCCCGGGCGATCACGTCGGACCGTTCATCGCCAAGCTGAACGAGCGTGGTGGCGAGTATGCCGAGTTCGGCTTCACCGACGAGGGACCGACCTACCCCTTCTACCGCCACCTCGGTTGGTTGATGCAGCAGATCATGGGGGAATCCCAGGAGAACCGCTGGGTCATCGATCAAGTGATGGACAAGGACGGCCCGCATGTCGTTCGGGAGATCGAGAAAGCCATGCTGAACCTGTTCGAATAGCCGGAAAGGGTGAATCCGGCTGTTTCATTCGGCTCTGGAATATCCCGGAGAGCGTCAAGGGCACAAAAAAGCGGGCTTCAGCCCGCTTTTTTGTTTGCTCCGGATACCGGAACAGGCTTCAAGCCGAAAGACTCAGCTTTTCACCCATTTTGCAAAATTTTCCGTGTTCTTTTCTTCCCCGTCGGCATACCCCGCATCGTATGCCTCGTTGACGCGCTGTTCTTCGCGCTTCGGATTCTGCAGAAAGCCGGACTGCCAACCGAGGATGTACTCCTCGTCAACACCCATCTCTTCCATCTTTGTTACTGCGTCGTAGTAAGTCTGGTTCATAACTTCGGTCTCCGAGTCTTTTCAACACGCGCCGAAACCACTGTATCCCCGGGCGAAATCCCAGACTGCGGTTTCAGATTCATAAAAATTTCCAGTCCCCGACGGTCAGGCAACTGCAACGGCGCGTTAGAATACTTGCTTTTTCTAATGAATGCCACAAAAAATTACATAGCGATTCAGAAGGTAATTGGCATCCACGAAACACAACCGAGAAAGAACCGGGGTTGGAGTTACCATCCGGCGCGTTTTTCCATCGTCCAATAGGCTAGAATAAGCGCCGCGATACACCCCATCATCCTCTTGCAACAGAAGTCAGGAAATTCCCATATCACCATGCGCCCCGCACAGCTACAGACGATACTCGAACGCGAATTCAACAGCACCACCGAAGGTCACCACACGCCCGTCATGTTGTGGGGACCGCCCGGTGTCGGCAAATCCCAGATGGTCGCCCAGATCGGCGAACGTCACCAAGCCCCGGTCATCGACATCCGCCTGTCACAGATGGAACCCAGCGACCTGCGTGGCATCCCGTTTCGCACTGGCGAGCAGGTAGAATGGGCGATTCCGGCGATCCTGCCGGATGCCAAGCGGCACAGTCCGGCCGGTATCCTGTTTCTCGACGAGATCACCTCGGCGCCACCCAGCGTCTCGGCAGCCGCCTATCAATTGATCCTGGACCGTCGCCTCGGCGAATACCAGGTACCCGAGGGCTGGGCGATCTTCGCCGCCGGCAACCGCCAGGGCGATAAGGGCGTGACCTACACGATGCCCGCGCCACTGGCAAATCGTTTCTCGCATTTCGAAGTAGAAACCCATCTGGACGATTGGGTCGCCTGGGCCTACCAGAGCGGCATCGACGAGCGAGTCATCGCCTTTCTGCGCTTTCGTCCCGAACTGCTGTTCGATTTTGATCCCGCGCACAACCCGGCCGCCTTCCCATCGCCACGATCCTGGGAGTTCGCCCATCGCGCCCTGCAAAAGTTCGGCGACGACCCGGGCTTGCTGCAAGGCACATTGCAGGCCTGCGTCGGTCCGGCGGCCGGCATCGAACTGACCGCTTTCGTCACCAGCCTGGATAAAATGCCCGATCTGGACGACATCATCGCCGGCAACGAGGTACCCGTGCCGGACGAGATCGATCTGCAATACGCGGTCGCGGCCGCGCTGGTCGGTCGCGCGATACGCGCCCGCAACAATACGGGTGACTTGAACGGGACGCTGGGTAACATCCTGAACTATGCGGGACGCTTCCCACAGCGGGAAATGGGCGTGATGCTGGTATCCGACATGCACCGCGCCATCGGCGAAGCCCTGTTTCAGGTTCCCGAATTCACCGACTGGGCCAAGGCGATATCCGATGTCATGCTCTATGAATGAATAGGCCTCATAATGGACACAACACCCGGTCATCATGAAAGTTGCCCGTGGTTCGTCCGCAAGGCACTGAAAATGCTCCCAGCACCTCCAGCGTTCCCCACCTCTCCGTGGATCATGCCCAGGCCAAGCCCGCATGGATGTATCCACGGTGTTCTCACGGACGAATCACAGACAACCGACAGGCGACTTTCACGGTAAATATGCGTCATGGACATCGAAAAGACAGAAACCAAGCTGGCGGCCGCGCGCGCCAAGCTCATCCTGGACAAGCCCTTTCTCGGCGCGCTGGTGTTACGCCTGCCGATGAAGGCCGCGAAGGACGACTGGTGCGCGACCACCGCGACCGACGCGCGCAACTTCTACTATAACCGCGAGTTCATCGATTCCCTGAACCTGAACCAGACTCAGTTCATGCTCGCCCACGAGGCCCTGCATTGCGCGCTGTCGCACTTCGCCCGGCGTCAGCATCGCATCAAGCATCGCTGGGATCTGGCCTGCGACTATGCAATCAACCCATTGCTGATCGAGGACGGCCTGACACCGCCGCCCAACTGCCATATCATGCCGGAATACCTTGGCATGACCGCCGAGGAGATCTACCCGCTGATCGATGAAAACGATCAGACCGACACCCTCGACGAACATGTCTACGACAAGGAAAACCAGAACGACGGCGGCCAGGGCATGCCGCCGCCGGATGACAAGCAGGGAAAGAAGCCAGAGCCGGACGACAACGCCGAGCAGGACGCGCCATCCGGCGATCAAGACGGCGGCGAGCGCGACCAACGCGACGACCAGGGTGGCCAACCCAGCGACACCGACAGCCA
>JALSSX010000294.1 GCA_026984055.1 Sedimenticola sp.
CCTTTGATCAGCCGTTGCGCCAGGCGCGCGAGCAGTTCGAGAAGGCTTATCTGGAATATCAGCTCGACAAGCATGCCGGCAATGTCAGCAAGATGGCGCAGGAGGTTGGCATGGAACGCACCCATCTGTATCGCAAGCTGCGTTCGCTGGGCATCGAGATTAAGGACAGGCGGTGAAGATCATCATTCTCGGCGCGGGGCAGGTCGGCTCATCGGTGGCGACCAATCTGGCCTCCGAGGCGAATGACATCACTGTCGTCGACCAGCGTGCCGATCTGCTGCGCGAGATGCAGGACCAGCTGGATATCCGTACCGTGCAGGGTCTGGCCTCGCATCCGGACGTGTTGCGCCAGGCGGGCGCCGACGATGCCGACATGATCCTCGCGGTGACCAACAGCGACGAGACCAACATGGTCGCCTGTCAGGTCGCGCGGGTGCTGTTCCATACGCCGACCAAGATCGCCCGGGTGCGTTCTGTCGGGTATCTGAATTATCCGCACCTGTTCGTCGAGGGTGCGATGCCGATCGACGTGTTGATCAGCCCGGAACAACTGGTCGGCGAGTATATTCTGCGCCTGATCGAGTACCCCGGCGCGCTACAGGTCGTCGATTTCGCCGGCGGACGGGTGCGTCTGGTGGCGGTGCGCGCCTATCATGGCGGGCCGCTGGTTGGTCACGAGTTGCGCACCCTGCGTGATCACATGCCCGGCGTCGAGGCGCGGGTCGCGGCGATCTACCGTAAGCGACGCGCCATCATCCCGGTCGGGCATACCGTCATCGAAGCCGATGACGAGGTCTTCTTCATTGCCGCCAGTGATCATATCAAGGCAGTCATCAGTGAATTGCAGCGTCTCGAAAAGCCTTACAGGCGCATCATCATCGCCGGTGGCGGGAACATCGGTCTGCGTCTCGCGCGGGTATTGCACAAGCGCTATTACGTGAAACTGATCGAGAAGAACGAGGCGCGCGCCGAGGCCATCTCTGAGATCCTGGAGAAGGCCATCGTGTTGCGCGGCGACAGCGTCGACGAAAGCCTGTTGACGGAAGAGAACATCGAGGAGACCGATGTATTCTGCGCGGTAACCAACGATGACGAGGCGAATATCCTCTCAGCGATGCTTGCGAAACGTCTCGGCGCGCGCAAGGTGATGGCGCTGATCAACCGTGCCTCTTACGCCGAGCTGGTGCAGGCGGGACCTATCGATATCGCCATCTCCCCGCAGCAGGCGACCATCGGCAGCCTATTGCGGCATGTGCGTCGTGGCGACGTGGTGCGTGTGCATTCGTTGCGCCGCGGCGCGGCCGAGGCGATCGAGGCGATCGCGCATGGCGATGCGCGATCCTCCCGGGTCGTGGGCCGGCGGGTAGAGGAGATCAAGCTGCCACCCGGTACCAGTATCGGCGCGATCGTGCGTGGCGACGAGGTCATCATGGGGCATCATGATGTCGTCGTCGAAGCCGAGGATCATGTCATCCTGTTCCTTGTCGACCGGCGCCAGATCAAGGCGGTGGAGAAGCTTTTCCAGGTCGGAGTGACCTTTTTGTAACCCTGTCGCGATCGAGGCATGCATTTCAGTATCATCCAGCGAGTCCTGGGCATCCTGCTGATGGCCTTCAGTCTAAGCATGTTGCCGCCGGTGCTGGTTTCCTGGTGGTATGGCGATGGCGCAGTGCATGCCTTCATCATGGCCTTTTTGCTGACGCTGGGGACCGGCGTGTTCAGCTGGGTGAGCGTGCGTGGCGGGCATCAGGAGCTGCGGCTGCGTGATGGCTTCGTCGTCGTCGTGATGTTCTGGGTGGTGTTGAGTTTTACCGGCGCGTTGCCGTTCATGTTGGCGGAAACGCCGCACATGCCCCTGACTGACGCGGTGTTCGAATCCTTCTCTGGCCTGACGACCACTGGCGCGACGGTCATCGTCGGCCTGGACAGTCTGCCGAAATCGATCCTCTATTACCGCCAGCAACTGCAATGGCTGGGTGGCATGGGGATCATCGTGTTGGCGGTTGCGATTCTGCCGATGTTGCGCATCGGCGGCATGCAACTCTATCGCGCCGAGACTCCGGGGCCGATTAAAGACAGCAAGCTGACGCCGCGCATCACCGAAACGGCAAAGGCGTTGTGGCTGATCTATCTGAGCATGACAGTGGTCTGCATGCTGGCCTACTGGGCCGCGGGCATGTCCCTTTTCGATGCCATCGGTCATGCTTTCTCGACCATCGCGATCGGCGGATTCTCGACCCATGATGCGAGCATCGGTTTCTTCGACAGTCGTCTGATCGAGCTGGTCTGCGTGGGATTCATGTTTGCCTCCGGGGTCAATTTCGCGTTGCATTTTCTTGCCTGGCGTGGTTCGCGTCGAGGCTATTGGCGCGATGCGGAATTTCGTTTCTATACGTTGATCCTGTTGGTCACCACGCTGCTGGTCACGCTGGTGCTGCTATCGCGCGGAATCTATGAAAGCCCGCTGGAAGCTTTCAGCAAGGCGCTGTTTCATACCGTGTCGATCGGTACCACGGCCGGTTTTGCCACCGTGGAGCACTATGCCTGGCCCGGCTTCATCGGGATTCTGCTGCTGTTTGTCAGCTTCGTCGGCGGCTGTGCCGGCTCCACCGGTGGCGGTATCAAAGTGATTCGCTTTCTGTTGTTGATCAAGCAGGGTTTGCGTGAGATCACCCGACTGATGCACCCCAGCGCAAAGATCCCGGTGCGTATTGGTGATAAGGTGATCAGCCCGCGTGTGATCGACGCGGTGTGGGGCTTTTTTGCGCTGTATATCGCTTCTTTCGTCGTGATGTATCTGGCGCTGGCGCTCACTGGCCTGGATCTGATGACGGCCTTCTCGGCCGTCGCGGCCAGTATGAACAACCTGGGCCCGGGGCTTGCCAATGTCGGCGCCAATTACGCCGGCATCAACGATGTGGCAAAATGGATACTGTGTTTCGCGATGTTGCTCGGTCGCCTGGAGGTGTACACCCTGCTGGTGCTACTGATGCCGGCATTCTGGCGAAAATAACGGTGTTTCGCGTAACGACTCGGCTCACCACGGAAATGTGCCATCTCTGCGTCGCCGACAGGCCGTTGGTAAGCGGTGCGGGCAGGATGCGGACGCTTTGGGAAAGGATCATTTCCCGCTTGTAAAGCGGCAACTGCTGCATGCCTTGATCTGACGCATTTCGGTGGTAATCTGAGCAGTTACAGTGCTATTTTCTGATCTGCCGGGTGGTGACTTTTTCGCTTCCATTATCGGCGGAAGCCAAACATATCAATAATCAGGTATAAGCAGTATGCGATTGATCTCGCGGGTATTCTCGGCAGGCATGCCGATTTCAATTCTTCTCGTTTCCATGATGGTCAGCGGTTGCCTGGAGTCCGAGGGGCGGGCGGAGCACGCTCCTGGATCCGGGCGCGATAGTGAGGCGGCTTCGGCGGAACGCGGTCTCGCGCCGGATGACTACCGGGAGGCCAAGCGCGTGTTCTGGCGTGAACTGTATGCCGATGGTGGCGAGACACTCTATTGCGCGGCTGAATTCGGCAAGCGGCATGGGCGCAAGGTCAATGTCGAACACGTTTTCCCGATGAGCTGGGTGGCGCGCGCGCTAAACTGCGGAGAGCGTGAGGATTGCCGCCATCACAGCCGGCGTTTCAATCGTATCGAGGCGGATCTGCACAATATGTACCCGGCCTTGAAGGAGGTCAATGCGTTGCGCTCGGCGATGGCTTTTGCGGAGATCCGTGGCGAAAAACACTATTTTCCCTGGTGCGATATTGAGGTGGATTTTCGTCGTCGCAAGGTTGAGCCACGTGACGCGGCTCAGGGCAACATCGCGCGTGCCATGCTGTATATGGCGGACCGCTACGAGCTGAAGCTGTTCGACAAGCAGCGTCGGCTGTTGCGTAAGTGGGACCGGCTGGACCCACCGAATGCCCGCGAGCGGGCGCGCAATCATCTGATAGAGCGTGTGCAGGGGAATCGCAATCCGTATATCGACTGATATGACTGCGTCAGCCTGAAAGCCGCTTGTCGGTTGCCTATGATTCATCTGCGGTAACGCCGTGAAGACGTTCTTGCAGGCTTGGCCTCGGCATAACCCACGGGGAGACAGGTGCTGGAAATGTCGGGCGTGTTTCCAGTGCCCTGCCTCGGCATTCCGTGGCTGACTACAAGCAAACCTCCATGATTCAGGCGGTTTCAGCCCGATCATGCAGGTTAGCCTCGGGAAGCGTCCTGTCCGCTGGCTTGTTTTAAGTTTCGCTTACTCATTCCGTTAACTCTGTTGGCAAGTCTTCTCTTTCAGACTACACTGGAATTCGGAATGAAACTCCTCGTCTCTATACTCTCATCATGTATTCTGCTGAGCGCCGCTGGCGCGACGCAGGCGAAAGCAAAGCCGCGCTGTCTGCTGGTCTCGTCCTATCATCAGGGTTATGCCTGGTCGGATGGCGTCGCGGCGGGGGTGCGCTCGACCTTGGGCGAAGCCTGTGAATTGCGACGCTTCGATATGGACACCAAGCGTCATAAGGACGAGGCCGCCAAGAAAAAGGCGGCTCGCAAGGCGCATGAGTTGATCGAGAATTGGCGGCCCAATGTGGTGATCACCGCCGACGACAACGCGGCCAAATATCTGATCGTGCCATACTATAAGGATAAATCCTTGCCGATCGTGTTCTGTGGTGTCAACTGGACGGCCGAGGCCTATGGGTTTCCATTCCGCAACGTGACCGGCATGATAGAGGTGGCGCCGGTCAAGGCGTTGTTGAAGGCCGCCGTCGAAATCACCCGTGGCCGCAAGGCGCTGTATATCGGCGCGGAAACCCTGAGCGAGAAAAAGAACCTGAGATGGACTCGAAAGGTGGCGCTAAAGCAGGGCATCGAGCTGGATCAACGCTTGGTGACCAATAGCGAGGACTGGCTGAAGGCATACCGGCGGGGACAGCGCGATTACGATTTCGTCGTCATTGGCAGCCATGCCGGTATCGATGACTGGGACGATGATCGCATGCGCGAGCAAGTGTTCGCGGAAAGCCGAGTGCTCAGCGTCACGGTGGCGAGTTGGATGATGCCGGTCACCATGCTGGGCATGACCAAGATCCCCGAGGAACAAGGCGAATGGGCGGCGAGTGTCGCACTGGAGATCCTGAAGGGCCACAAGGCGTCCGAGTTTCCGCTGTTGAGCAATCGCCAGTGGGAGCTGTGGCAGAATCGAAGCTTGTTGAAGAAGGTTGGCATCGATCTGCCGGAACGCTTGAAACGCAAGGCAAAGCGAGTGATCGATCTTGAGTAGCCCGCTCACATCTGGCTGGTATCGAGAATGGTTGCTCTGGCTGCTGTTGCTACTGATACCTTCCGGAACCTTCATGTTGGCCTACTACGTGCAGCATATTGAGCTGGAGCGCCGTTATCAGCAGCGCGCCACGGTGATTGCACGTGATCTGATGCGTGACATCGACAATGTGGAGGGCGCGCTGGTTTCGACTTCAGGTGTGCACCAGGCGCTGAGCGTGCTGGATGCCTCGCAATTCTCTGGGTTTTCCCGCGCGCTGCTCAGCGCCTATCCTCATATCGGCAGCCTGTACTATCTGCCGGTGGTGTCGGACGCGTCTCGCGACAGTTTTGAGGAGAACGTCTCTAGCACGCGTTTTCAACCTTTTGTGATTCGCCGAATGACATCGCGGGGAAGAATCGAGCACGCTGGGCGGCGAGCCGTCTATGCGCCGGTTTTGCATGTCGAACCCTTGACTGCCGCGAATGTGCGTCTGGTGGGTGTCGACCTGCTTGCCGATGATGAACTGAAGCCGGCTATCCAGCGCGCGATCGTGTCGGGAAAGGTGACAGAAGCTAGCGTCACCAATGCCGCCCGCTTCGGTGGCGAGCGCGCTAGCCTGATGCTGTTCAAAGCGGTCTACTTCGGTTTTTTTCCACCCCGGAGTGATCGTGGGCGGGAAGCTCAGGTTCAGGGTATCTATATGGCGCGGTTGCCGCTAGAAGACATGCTGCAGGCATTGCTGCTGCCGGGCGAGAGTGTGGTGTTGGAACGGGTTTCCCGGGAAGCGCCGAAGCAGTCTGTCGCCAGCGTCAGCCTGCCGGGTGAATCGGTGAATGATGGCTGGGGAACGCGCGCTATCTCGAAGCTGATCCCTTTACGCTTGCTGGGCGATGAGTACCGCCTGCATACCCTGTATCAGCCTGACAGACCCTGGTTTCTGATGCGTTCGGCGTTGGGCGTTCTGTTGGTGGGAACGTTATTGAGTATCGCCGCGATCTCCCTGTGGTGGATACGCCGCCGTGCGCGGCTCGCGGCCCAGGCTGCGGCTGATCGGGTGTTTGCCGAGAAGGAACGCGCCCAGGTGACACTCTATTCCATCGGTGAAGCCGTGATCACCACCGACGCGCGCGGTCGTGTCGAGATGCTCAATGCCGCCGCCGAGCGACTGACTGGCTGGCGCGCACAGGAGGTCGTCGGGAAAAACATCCGTGATGTCGCCGCACTGGTGCGTGAGAGCGACAAGCAGCCACTGCCGTCACCCTTCGAGCGCGTCTACAGTCGTGGCGAGGTCTTGCCCGAAACCGAGGTATTGCTGGTGCGTAAGAATGGCGAGACCATCGCGGTGACCGAGACGGCGACGCCGATACGTGATAGAAACGCAGCCGTCAGCGGCGCGGTGGTGGTGATGCGGGATATGAGCCATGAACGCGAGCTGATTCGTCACATGACCTATCAGGCGACGCATGATGCGCTGACCGGCCTGCGGAACCGCCATGCCTTCGAACGCGAGGTGTTAGCCCAAAGCAGTAATGTCCTCTTTGTCCAGTTCTAAAATGTCCCCTTTTGGTTTCAGGAGGGGCCCGTGGCAGAGGAGCAGATTACGATGAGTCATAAAGAGGCAGATCGATTGGGCGTCATCCGGCAGGTGGTGGAGAAACGACTCCGGCAGAAAG
>JALSSX010000295.1 GCA_026984055.1 Sedimenticola sp.
GCGTGGAACCAGGCATCTTCGGCAACCTGCTCGATGCGATGCGCGATCCTGGTGATCCGTGGCTGACCCTGGCCGACTTCACCAGCTACAAGGAAACCCACGAACAAGCTGCGGCCGCGTGGCAGGACGAGAACCGCTGGACGCGCATGAGCATCATGAACACCGCGGCCAGCGGCATCTTCTCGACCGATCGCACCATCAGCGAGTACAACGAGGACATCTGGAAGCTGACCCCGATGGCTTGAGCATGGGGGAATCCGGTCCCGCCTGCCCCATTGGGGGACAGGCATGTGAGCATCGCCCTTCGTTCCGGATGGATGCCGCCAGGCTCAGCCGAGATAGTGGCGAATCAAGCCTTCCGTCGAACCATCGTGATCATGCTGGAGGTTAGCGTCACGCAATTCTGGCAGAATCCGTCCAGCGAGTTGCTTGCCGAGTTCAACCCCCCATTGGTCGAAGGAATTCAGGTTCCAGATCACCCCCTGGACGAAGATCTTGTGCTCGTACATCGCGATCAATGCACCCATCGAATGCGGTGTCAGCCGATCGATGAACAGGGAGTTGGTCGGGTTGTTACCGGGAAACACCATGTGTGCGACACGGCTTTCGATGACATCTTCCGGCACGCCGGCCCCGCGTAGGATGGCCAGCGCCTCGTCACGCGTCCGGCCACGCATCAGCGCCTCGGTCTGAGCGAGAAAATTCGATATTACGATCTCATGATGCGCCTGCAAGCTGGTCCTGGGGCGTGCCGGCGCGATGAAATCGGCCGGAATCAGATGCGTGCCCTGGTGGATGAGCTGATAGAAGGCGTGCTGGCCATTGATACCAGGCGCGCCCCAGATGATCGGCCCGGTCGCGTAGCTCACCGGCTGGCCGTCGCGATCCACCGATTTACCGTTGCTCTCCATGTCCACCTGTTGCAGATGCGCGGGCAGGTATTGCAGCAGAATGTCATACGGCAGGATCGCATGGGATTCGGCGTTGAAGAAGTTATTGTACCAGACGCCCAACAACGCAAGGATCACCGGCAGATTCCCCTCCAACGGCGCATGTCGAAAGTGTTCATCCATCCAGTGGGCGCCCGCCAGCAGATCCTCGAAGGCATCCATGCTGATCGCCAGCGCAATCGACAGGCCGATCGCCGACCATAACGAATAGCGGCCACCAACCCAATCCCAGAATTCGAACATATGCGCCGGGTCGATACCGAACTGGACGACTGCGTTGCGATTCGTCGACACCGCGACAAAATGGCTGGCGATATGGGATTCATCGTTGCCGGTATGTCGCAGGAACCAATCGCGCGCACTGTGCGCGTTGGTCATGGTCTCCTGAGTGGTGAAGGTCTTAGAGGCGACGATGAACAGCGTGGTTTCAGCATGCAAACCCTGTAACACATGCTCGATCATGCAACCGTCGACGTTCGAGATGAAATGTGCTTTCAGCGGCTGTTCACCACAGGTGGCCAACGCGTGACAAACAGTGTACGGACCCAGGTCGGATCCACCGATGCCAATGTTGACGATATCGGTGATACGCTGACCGGTGCAACCCCGCCAGTCGCCATCCCTGACCCGCTTGGTGAAATCCCGCATGCGATCAAGCACCGCGTTGACCGCCGGCATGACATCCTCGCCATCGACGAATACCGGCCGGTTGGAGCGATTGCGCAACGCGGTATGCAGCACGGCGCGATCCTCGGTGTTGTTGATCCTTTCGCCATTGAACATGCGCTCGCGCCATTCCTCCAGATGCCTATCGCGCGCGAGCCGGATCAACAGCGGCAGGGTTTCCCTGGTGATGCGATTCTTCGAATAATCCAACAGAAAATCGCCAGCGGAAATGGAATAACGCTGAAATCGATCGGATTCCGTAACGAACAGATCACGCATATGCAGGCCGGCCACCTGCTGATAATGCGCTTGCAATTCCGCCCACACGGGCAGTTCGGTCGGTTGTGGCATGGTTATTGGTTTCCAGTCACTGAGGTTGTCATCCGCACAGTTGCGCGCAGTCGCCCTTACCCAGACGCACGATACTTGGCGCATCATCTTCCAGGCTGACGACAGTGGTCGGCTCTAAGCCGCAATAGCCACCATCGATGATCAAATCGACCGCGTGGCCCAGGGTATCCTTGATGTCGTAGGGATCGGTCAGCGGCATATCGTCACCGGGCAGGATCAGCGTGCTACTCATGATCGGTTCATCCAGCTCGGTCAGCAATGCCCGGCTGATGGCATTATCCGGGATGCGGATGCCGATGGTCTTGCGCTTGGGATGTTGCAGGCGCTTCGGCACCTGCTTGGTCGCCTTCAAGATGAAGGTGAACGCGCCGGGGGTGAGCGTCTTTATGAAACGGTATTGCTCGTTACCGACCTTGGCATATTGAGAGATCTCGGACAGATCGCGCGCCACAAGGGTGAAATTGTGATTGCGGTCGACTTGGCGAATCTCGCGAATCCGGTCCATCGCGGCCTTGTCGCCGATCTGGCAACCCAGCGCATAACTAGAGTCCGTCGGGTAGACGATCAGCCCGCCCCCACGCAGCACATCGACGGCGCCATGAATCAGGCGTGCCTGCGGGTTGTCCGGGTGAATCTGGAAGAACTGCGCCATCAGTCATCGAACCTTTGCTACTGGACTCCAATCGTACCAGATTGGCTTGCACCCCGGAGGCAGCGCATCAAGGCAGCCCATCTCTATCCACGGATTCTCCGGGCCGTGATAGTCCGATCCAGCCGAGCAGAGCAGACCGAAATCCTTGGCGTGGCGCGCCATAGTATAGGTCTCGTCACGGCTATGGCTGCCCGACACCACCTCCAGCGCCTCGCCGCCAGCATCTCGAAACATCTTGATCAGTTTGTGCAACTTGGTGCGCGTCATACGATAGCGCGCCGGGTGAGCGATCACCGCCTGACCGCCAGCTTCGCGTATCCAGTCGACGGCATCGTTCAATCGCGCCCATTCGCCGGCGACATGGCCCGGCTTGCCGTTGACCAGGTAACGCTTGAACACATCGCGCACATCCTTCGCATGGCCATTGGCCACCAGAAAACGGGCAAAATGCGTCCGGCTCACCAAATGGCCGTTGGACAACGCCAACGCACCTTCGTAAGCGCCGGGAATCGAGGCATTTTCCAGTCGCCTGCCGATCGCGCGCGCGCGCCAGTCGCGAAACTGGCGCAGACCAGCCAGGCCTTCCTCCAGACGGGCGTGCTTCGTATCCAGGTTCAGACCGACGATATGCACCGTCTGTCCCGACCAAGTCACCGAGATCTCCACGCCTGCGATCAATCCCATATCGAGGCGGGCGGCGGCTCGCCGCGCCTCTGAAACGCCTTCCGTCGTGTCGTGATCCGTCAACGCCAGCGTTCCCACCCCAGCGTCATGGGCATGCCGGACGAGTTCAGTCGGCGTCAGCGTACCGTCGGACGCTGTCGAATGGCTGTGTAGGTCAAAGTGAGTCATCTTTCGAATTATACCGTCACAACCAAGCAAGCGTTGGAATAATCGCACGCCAGATCGGCAGGATCTTCATGAATCCCAAAGCCGCGCCGATAGATCAGACAAACCGATAATCCGGCCCATCAAACGAAACCTGAGGAAGAGGGATGTGATCAGCCTATTGAAAGAACTCACCGATGATCCCCAGTTCCCGGAAGGCTCGGCATGGATTCGCCACCAATTTGAAGCCCATCGAACAGTGATCCGGGAAGGAGAACAAGGCCGTTCGCTGTATATCATCGAAAAGGGAGAACTGCGCATCTCCCGACGCGTCGAACTTGAGGATCGACGCCACATACAACCCGGCATCTGCGACCTTGGTCGAGGTGAAATCTTCGGCGAAATCTGCCTGTACGGCAGCCACCACCTGCGCACAGCAACCGTTACGACGCTTACCCCGGCACGCGTCCTAGCGCTGGACGGACACCGCCTGGCCGTCTATCTGGATGCGCGCCCGCTACAGGGGTATCTGTTCCTGCGCGCGCTGTTCGAACGGCTGGCCAGCAGGATCAACCGCGCCAATCTGCGCGTGGATCACCTACTGGCTTGGGGATTGAAGGCCCATGGAATCGAAGCCCATCTTTGATGCCCCCGGAGACAGCCCAGCGACAAGGAGTATGCCATGAACACAACGACAACACAGCGAAGCCCCACCCTCATCGACAACTTCCAGAAGTATTTCCGGGTCGAATACGCATCCAGTGTCAATCAGCGCAACGCCGCCTACCACATACGATACCGCGTCTATTGCGAGGAATTCGGCTATGAACCCAAGGCGATGTTCCCTGATCAACTGGAACACGACGAATACGACGACGATGCCTTTCACTGCCTGATCACGCACCGGAGTGACATGCCGGCTGGTTGCGTCCGTCTGGTGCCCGCAACGGACAAGCCAGGCTCCTTGCCGTTCGAAAAATACTGTGGCGAAAGCATCGATCAAGGTATCGTCGACAGCCTCGGCCTGCAACGTTCCAGCATGTGTGAAATCTCCCGACTGGCCGTGGACGGCGCCTTCCGACGCCGTTCTGGGGAGGCCCTTACCCGATTCGGCGAGATCGAAGCAATGGATTGTTCGCAACAGGAAAAACGGACGTTTTCGTTGATCGCGGTTGCGGCTTTTCTCTCCGCTACCGCACTAACGGAGATCACTCGACACACCGACGTGTTCGCGATGATGGAGCCGTTCCTGCCTCGTCTACTAAAACGTTCAGGAATATTTTTCCAGCGAGTAGGAAAGGATGTCGATTATCATGGTATAAGGGCACCTTACTTCATCCGCACCCAGGAAGCGGTCGAGAGTATGCGTCCAGACCTGCGAGGTCTGTATGAGGTGATCCACGCCCAGATCAAGGAAAAACATGGAGCTGATTGAACCCAGCATCAACGGGAGAACACACCATGCAACAGTCATTCCACTACGACGAGGCCTTTTCACGCAACATCGGTTGGGTGACAGAAACCGAACAGCAGCTACTCAGAACGAAGCGTATCGCCATCGCCGGACTGGGCGGCGTGGGCGGCAGCCACCTGATCACCCTGACCCGACTGGGCATCGGGCGTTTCCATATCTCCGACCTGGACACCTTCGAACTCGCGAATTTCAACCGCCAGGCGGGCGCCTCGCTGTCCCATATCGGCCGCGCAAAAGTTGATGTATTGAAAGAACTGGCGCTGGACATCAATCCCGAATTGGATCTATGCACCTTTCCCGAAGGAATCAAACAAGAAAATCTGGATGCGTTCCTGGCCGATGTCGATCTCTATATCGACGGCCTGGACTTTTTCGCCATCAAGGCCCGCCGCGCGGTTTTCTCCGCCTGCGCGAGCAAAGGCATCCCGGCCGTCACAGCCGCACCACTTGGCATGGGCGTGGCGCTCCTCAATTTTCTTCCTGGAAACATGACATTCGAGGAATACTTCCAGTTAGAGGGTCATGCGGAAAACGAGCAACTACTCCGGTTTCTGTTGGGACTTTCCCCTGCAATGTTACAAATGGGCTATCTGGTGGACGACAGCAGGGTCGACTTGAACGCACACAAGGGACCGTCCACCCCGATGGCGTGCGAACTCTGCGCAGGCATGGCCGCCAGCCAGGCGGTAAAAATTCTTCTCCATCGAGGCAAGGTAGCAAGTGCCCCCAGGGGCTTGCATTTCGACGCCTATCACAACAAATTCACCTCGACCTGGAGACCCGGCGGTAATAACAATCCGTTGCAAAAGCTAACGCTTGGAATCGCCAGAAAACGTCTCGGGAGAAGATCATCGAAGATCACCAAGGAAACCGATGCGCGGTCGTTGGATACGCCGATTTCGCGCATACTCGACCTCGCTAGATGGGCCCCAAGCGGCGACAACACCCAACCATGGCGCTTCGAGATTCAAGATAAAACTCATTTCCTCGTTCATGCGCACGATACTCGGGATAACTGCGTCTATGATCTAGACGGTCACGCCAGTCAAACCGCGGTTGGCGCGCTGCTGGAAACAATTGCCATTGCAGCCACCGCCGAAGGACTGGCAGCGAGCTTCCATCGTCGGCAAGATGCCTCGGAAACCGCGCCGCAAATCGAAGTTACCCTTACCGAATCATCGGAGATAGAAACAGACCCCCTTTACCCTTACATTCGCGCACGGGTTACACAGCGGCGAGGTTTCGCCTCTACCTCATTGACAAACAAACAAAAACAGGCACTGGAAGCCAGCGTGACGCCAGGCTACCGAGTCATCTGGGTCGAAGGCTACCCACGAAAGTGGCAGATGGCCAAACTTCTGTTCCAGAATGCGCGGATCCGGTTGACCATCCCAGAAGCCTACCAAGTCCATAAGCGCGTCATCGAGTGGGACGCGCAGTACAGCATCGACCGCATTCCCGATCAAGCCGTCGGCCTGGACCCCGTGGCATTGAAACTCATGCGCTGGGCCATGAAGAGTTGGGAACGGGTAAGGATGCTCAACCGCTATTTTGCTGGCACCTTGATGCCTCGCATACAGCTGGATCTGCTCCCCGCCTTGCAGTGCGGAGCACACTTTGTTTTGATTTCGGACAAACGCTTGGAAACCATTGGAGACTATCTGACCGGAGGGCGCGCGCTTCAGCGCTTTTGGCTAACGGCCACCAAACTAGGCCTCCAGTTTCAACCCGAGTTAACCCCTCTCATCTTCTCCCGTTACCAAGCATCGTCAATAAATTTTACACAAAATCGGAAGACCATACAGTCAGCGGTAAAATTGGCAAGCCAGCTCAAGACACTTACCGGACAGCAAGATATCGAACAGATGGTATTCATCGGGCGGGTTGGTATCGGCGAGACTCCCTTTGCGCGCTCCCTCCGAAAACCCCTTGACTATCTAACCTAATCAATAACTTGTCGATCGAACCGAGATTCACGGGTAGCCGCCCGACATCATCAAC
>JALSSX010000296.1 GCA_026984055.1 Sedimenticola sp.
GCGCAGCCGAAGCATCAGGGCAGCGCTGTTCAGCTGCGGGTGAGACAATATCTACAACTTAAACTCATGTGGATTTTGTCTTGACTATGGGGTCCACTTTAGACACTACACCTATGCCGAAGTGCCACTGTTCGACGATCTGGCCCGGCTGTTCGGCGGCAGCCGCAACAACTTCGACAAACTCGGTCATTTCGCCCAGGGTTTCGTCCCGGCAATGATCGCGCGCGAGATCCTGATTCGCCGCCATGTCATCGATGGCCCCTATTGGCGAAACTTCTTCATCGTGTGTTTCTGCCTCGCGTTCAGCGCCCTGTATGAACTGATTGAATGGAGCATCGCGACCGCCAGCGGTGAAGCGGCCGAAGCCTTTCTCGGTACCCAAGGCTACGTCTGGGACACGCAGTCGGACATGGCATTCGCGCTGCTCGGAGCGATCAGTGCATTGCTGTTACTCAGCCGCTGGCACGACGCCCAGATGCGTCGTTACGGCATGATCGAAGAATAGACACACGCCAGCTTCAAATGCGTGTTAACAGAGCCTAGCAGGATATTGAAAAACGCCTTACATGGACTTTTTTCAACGACGGAACCGAAAAATGCAATTTCCCAGCTCCTTCATTTTCAATGACTTACCGTCATCGAAAAATGGCGGTACATCCCTGTACCGCACACAGGCCGTTGAAAAATGTCATTTTTCAACGGCCTGCTAAGCAATACAAGAGCAACTTCTGGCTTACAAGGATAAATGAGCATAATCGAAAACCATCACATCCCACTCACGCCCCTCGCCAGCATCCTGTCGGCGATGCTGGGATACTGGATTTAACGGGTGAGCTAAGTCGTTGTCGTTACCCAACGCCAAGGTTAAAAAGCATTGACAAAAAATTCATTTCGTAGCCGCGTCATTACAGCTGGAATCTGGGCAATAGGCGGACATATTGGAATTCAAATTGTCAAGCTAGCCAGCAACTTGCTAATGACACGTTTATTGGTTCCAGAGTTGTTTGGTCTCATGTCGATCGCCAGCATCGTTATGACAGGACTAACGCTATTGACTGATATCGGCATACGTCAGAATATCATTCAGCACAGACACGATGACGACCCGGAGTTCTTTGACGCAGCCTGGACACTACAGATTTTACGCGGCGTCGCCATATGGCTGACCTCCTGTCTGCTCAGCTTGATCCTGACAGAGCTAAACAAAGCCAATGTATTCAATGAAGGCTCAGTCTATTCAGATGATCGATTGCCAATCATCATTTCGATCATTTCGCTTTCGGCGATTATAGAAGGTTTCAGTCCAATAAAATTTTCTTTATCGATCAGGAAGCTCGACCAAACGCGAATTGCATCCATCGAAATAGCCGCGCAACTACTCGGCGTATTGGCAATGCTGACATGGATATACTTTGATCGAAGTATATGGGCCATGGTAACAGGATGGCTCTGCGGCGTTGCGTCAAAAACAGTGCTGAGCTACGCTCTGATACCGGGTCGTAACAACCATATCAGCTGGAATACAAAGGCGTTCAAAACAATCGTAAAGTTCGGAAAATGGATCTTCTTAACCTCATTGATCGGCTTTATGTTAACCAGCGGAGACCGACTTATACTTGGGATAAAAACAAGCCCAAAAGTCATGGGTTATTATTCCATTGCCTTTTTAATGGTAAATACCATTTACATGATGACATCAAGGCTTTCTTCCTCTATCATTTTCCCCGCGCTGAGTGATGTGTTTCGCCGAAGACCAGAAGACCTCTCCAAAACGCTCTACAGCTTCAAGTTCTGGATCGATAGCGGGATGTTATTCACATCAGGCTTTCTTTTTTCCACGGGGCGGTCGATAGTCGAGTTTTTGTATGATGAAAGATATGCACAAGCTGGTGGCATATTGCAGATACTGGCGCTCACACTGGTTGCCAACAGATACGCTATCGCCGACCAGTGTTACCTGTCCATGGGAAAACCCAATGTAATGACCTATCTGATCGCCATAAGAACCATGGTTTTCTACTCGCTGGTCCCCTTTGGACTATACACCTACGGACTGGACGGAGCATTGTGGTGTATCGTATTAAGCGGATTAATCACCATCCCAGCATCTCTTCTTGTTCAGCATAAACACGGAATCCTCAATATTTCAAGGGAACTCGTTGTCCTCCCGATCTTTCTTGTCGGCATGGCCGTGGGACATTCGATAGGATAATCGTTCCAAGATTTATAGCCACGACCAGCCAAACGTCAGAATTATCGCATATGCCATGGGGCATCAGGGTACGCGCAATAATCCTGATATTTGAGTGACTACGGTTCCCTCTTCCAATTCAGCCAACCGGCTCGAAAGCATCGCAGGAATAGTAGGCCGCCAGGTAGACATCACGTTTAAGGCAGAGACCGTCGTCGGCACGCACCGAGGCCATGCCAGACCCCATCACATTGAGTCCGGGGAACGTCTTTTCCAGGAACGCCGGCGAGTTTCTGAAATGAGTACAGTGAATACAGATTGCCTTTTTTCCGTGCATGATTATGACTCCTATAAAAGAACCCAGGTCAGTCAAACGTCGAAATTAGCAGGCTGTTGAAAAATGGCATTTTTCAACAGCCTGCTAGTGTTCGCGCACTGAAGCTTCCCGGCGGTGATGTTCGTCATCATGGGCAAGGCCCCACGGCCTCGTCGCGCCTTGATAGCTCGCCAGGAACAGAATGGCACGCACACCAATATCCGACGTTCGACTGTCCATGGAAGGGGCTATAACCCCGCCCCGAAGGGCGGGATGTCGCGCGGCCTCAGCGACTCAGGTTTGACCAATAGCTGGCGAACACGACGGCGGAGAGGACGAAACCGAGTACTACATTCACCACCACGCCGGTAGTAAAAGCCATGAAGGGCTTGCTGCCCGCAGACGCCAACTCACGGAAGCGTGTGGTGAGTCCAATGGAGAAAAAGCAGAAAATAAAGGCCCAGGTACGCAAGGTTTTCACCGGCCCCACCAGTTCGGGTTTCACGACCTTGTTGTAGTCGGCGAAGCTGTACCCCTTGGAGATGAGGGTGATGATGACCGAGGCGATGACGAAGCCGATGACGAACTTGGGGAAACGCCACCAGATCTCTGCCGGATTGGGTTTTTGACCTTCCTTGCGCTCCCAATGCATGGTGGAGACGAGCGCCAATACAAAGGCCCAGATACCGATCCAGATATCACGCCCGACAACCTTCATGAGCGTGAACGCCCATACGGCATCGTCCTGCTTGCCAGGGATGTTGGGCAGGTGCTCCGCAACATTGCCGTAAGCCTGGGCGGCGGCAAAACCAGCGGCATCCGCAAACTCGGAAGTTCCGACCCAGGCGCCCGCGACGCCGGCATGGAGTCCCAGCGCCCGCGAGACCAGCGGCAGAAGGAAGATCATGACGATAGCCCACATGATCACCATGGTGATGGCAATCGGCGCATGCTCTTTCTTAGCTCCCACGGCGCCAGCGATGGCAATGGCGCCAGAGACACCACAGACCGCGCCGCCAGCACCCAATGTCGCGCCAAGACGGCGGTCGAGACCAAGCTTCTTCGCGGTAAAGTAGATCACCAGGAAGGTGGTGATGGAAACAATGGATGCCTGCATGATAGCCACGGGGCCAGCCCACACGATCAGCGTGAAGGGTAAGGTCGCGCCCAGCAACACGATACCGATCTTGATATAAAATTCGACGCGGAAGCCAGTATCCATCCACTTGGGCAAGCCGACGAGGTTAGAGATCAGCATGCCCAGGAGCAAGGCAACCAGCGGCGGCTCCAGATTATAGTGATGCGCTTGACTCCAGGCCCCGATAATGAAGATGATGACCGAAAAAACGAAGACGAAGATGAAGGAAGGGATATATTCCGACAACTTGTAACCCATCGTTTTGACGGCAAGCACAAAAACCGCCAGCCACATGACGAACATGGCAAGGTATTGCGGCAGGTGAGAACCGAAATGAGATGCCGCCTGGCCCAATGAATCCCACTTGGCCGGTTTGATCGCGATCCATTTGATGGACGCGCCGTTGAGGAAGAACAGCACGGCCACGATGACGATGCCCAACCCCACCCAGATGGCCCACCAGTCTTCCTTGAGCCAGAGTTCCTTCCAACCAACGCTTTTTATCCGCAAGTCGTCTGCTTCTTCGTCCCACTGCTGCTCCGTGGGAGTCAGCTCGATGTCTTCTTTCTTCTCATCGGTCATTGCTCATTTCCCCTAGATTGAATGATGGGAATCCCCTGTTTAGTAAGTGGCAATCCCGAAGGAGAATAATAGACGCCCAGGCAAATTATGCAACTTTTTCAGCGCATCCCAACAACAGTTGATGATGTCTTCCGGCCATGCCGACGCAGCGCAACCCCACCTCGCTGATCACCAGGCATCCTCTGGCCATGGCTATATCAGGCTTCAATCGACTCCCATACATCGAACCAATCGCTGACCCGGTCCTGAAAAAGCAGATCCAGGCGGTTTTCGAGCGTGGCATCCACGCCGAGCAGGATGTCGCGCACGATCCGGCGATGGTTATTCTTCTCGCTGATATGCCCCACGACCAGATGTTGCAAGCTGCCGCTGTCTATCCGTTCGAGCAGGCTGGCAGCCTGCCGATTGCTCAAATGCCCATGATCCCCACCGACACGCCGTTGCAGCGCTGGCGGATAAGGCCCTTCCGCGAGCATGCGGATATCGTGGTTGCATTCCAACAGCAAGGCATCGAGACCTCGGTAAGCATTGACGATATGCGGAGTGACGCAGCCGACATCGGTGAGAACACCAAGCCGCCGACCCGCGTTCGAGAAGACGAACTGACAGGGTTCGCGCGCATCATGCGGCACCACGACAGGATGAACATTCAGGGCGCCTATCGCAAATGGCTCGCTGTCGGAATGGAACAGATTCAGCCTGGCGATCTCACCACAATCACTGGCCAGCGATGTACCGTGAGTCATCCAGACTGGAATGCGGAAACGTCGAGACAACGCGCCAACACCACGAATATGGTCACCATGCTCGTGTGTCACCAGAATGGCGTCGAGGCTGGCGGCATCGACGCCGACACACGCCAGCCGCTCGGCCAATTCCCTGGCGCTATAGCCACAATCGAGCAATACCCGGGTATCGCCTGCCTCGACCAGGGTTGCATTTCCCCGACTGCCGCTGCCCAGCGAAACAAAACGCAGCACGACGGCGCGCGACGCTCAGCGGATCTGTTCGTGCAGCAATGCCAGTATGCGCTTGGCCGTCGCGGTATTCAGGCGCCGGCCTTGCTCGTCCAACACGATGGCGCGTACCTTGCCCCGCTCTGGCGTCAGCTTGACCTGATACACCGGGTTCTCCTTTGCCCGGTCGTCGCTTCCCCAGAACTTGAGCTTGCTGAAGAAGCCCTTCTTCTCTGGTCGCGCATCGGGATCCTGATAGCGGACATAGTAGACTGCATTGTCACGATCACGATCCTCCACGGCGAAACCAACGCTATCCAGCGCCAACCCGGTGATCCGCCATGCCTCGTCGAAATCAGCGTCGATGTCCAAGGCCACCCGCTCATTCGTGCGCAAGAGCTGTGAACGCTGAGCACGCCGCATCTGTTTCTCCGCCAGCAGGCGTTCGGCCTGTTCATCACTGGCACCGAGAAACACCATCAGGCGACGTAGCATCTCGGCTGCCAGATCGGGGTCTGAGGATCGCGGCACCCAGACCTCCTGTTCATCCTCGCCGGCCGGACTCTTGGCGAACTTCTCCTGCATACCGAAATGGGTCAGATAGACCTCGGTCGTGCCCGGCTGCTTGCCTTCCTCGATGCGCACCCGATACTGGTCGCGAGTGCTCGTCGAATAGGCGCCATCGAAGACCTTGCGCACGGTGTTGGTAATGAAGTCGGATCGGATATTGGCCCGATTTTCCAGCCAGCCGGTGCGCATCACGCCGACGGTGGGATCCTGCTCCTGCAACAGGATGCCGTTGTCCTGCCAGAACCGCACGACCTTGGGCCAGACCTCGTCCGGCGGCGCGTCTATGACCAGCCAACGTCTGTTGCCATCTCGCTCGATATGAATGTTGCGCACCTTCGGCAGCACCTTGCTCTCGCCACCTCGATGCGTCCGCTCCTTGTCTTTCCGATACTCCGAATAGCGCAACGAGCCACCGTTCGGGACGACCAGCTTGTCCTGAAAGCGAGCCTGGCTCATGTCCGGAGGCAGCTCAAGCGCGTTTTTCGCCTGAGTCTCCCGCTTATAGGCCACCTTGCGATCGGGAAGAACGTTGTCCATATTGAACGAACAACCAGCCAGCCCGCCGGCGAGCAACAACGCGAAGAGGATCTGTTTCAGCAATCGAATCATGTTCAGTGTTTTCCAGGGAATTAATCGAGTAGTCCGGCCATGCGCATCGCGGCGCGCACCTCTGTCCGCGCGGACTCCGAAAGCCAGGTCATCGGCAGGCGTATCCCCGTACTGATCCGCCCCATCTCGGCCAGCGCCCATTTCACCGGGATGGGGTTTGCCTCGATGAACAGGGCCTCATGCAGATCCGTCAGTGGCGCATCGAGCTCCGCCGCGCGCCGGGCATCGCCAGCGATCGCCGCCACACACATCTCGTGCATCGCCCTTGGCGCCACATTGCCAGTCACCGTGATGACACCGTCAGCCCCGAGTAGCATCGCCGCGCGGGCCGTCGCGTCGTCGCCAGTATAGATGGCAAAATCATCGCCACACAGCTTACGGATATGCACGATGCGTCCCACGTCGCCGGTGGCCTCCTTGACGCCGATGATGTTTCTTGCATCCGCGAGCCGCGCAATGGTCTCCGGCAACATGTCACACGCGGTCCGACCTGGTACGTTATAGAGAATCTGCGGGATATCTACGGCCTCGGCGACATGCCGGAAATGTTGGTACAGCC
>JALSSX010000297.1 GCA_026984055.1 Sedimenticola sp.
CGATATGCCGGCCTCCTGCCTCCAATTCGACTTTCAGGCCGGGACGCAGCGCGCGCACCGCCCGCAGACCTGTCTGCACCAGCAGATCCAGGCGCTCGACATCCATCAGCTCGACGACCTGGCTTGCCGGCGTAACATAGTCGCCTGCGTCGACGAACACCTGATTGACCCGCCCGCCCCATGGTGCACGCAAACGGGTGCGAGCCAGCTTACGCCGAGCCCTGTCCAGCGCGGTCTGCTTCAGATCGATGCGTTGTCTCGCCGTATCGATCGCATATTCCAGCCGCGCGACCTCGGTCTGTCGTTGCAGCAGCGCGGTGCGAGCACTATCCAACCCGGCCCGCGAAGCCAACGACTTCTTGCCCAGCTTGCGCTGACGATCGACTTCGTTCTCGGCCAGCGCCACATGCTTGCGCGCCAGCGAAAGCAAGCGCCGGTCGCGGCTGACCGCTGCCTTCTCCCGGGCCAGGGCCAACTCGGCATCATGCAGCTCATCGAGAAAATCGGCATCGTCGAGACGCACCAGCAAGTCGCCCCCGGCCACCACCACGCCAGGCTCCACGTCACGCTCGGCGAGCTGGCCACTGAGCTGGAAATGCAGAAACGCCCGACGCGCCGGTTCCAGGCGACCGGTCACCCGATCGACCGGCTTAAGGGTTTCTTGCCTGACCTCGACCAGCGACACCAGCGTCGACCGAGTCTCGCGCAGCTTCACCTCGGCCCGGGGCTTGGTTTTCACCAGCAGCGCGACACCGCCGGCGATCGCCAGCACGAGCAGCAAGGTCAGGAAAAATGAGGCTTTTCTGGTCAAGGGGGACACCACGAGTCAAATTCCGCCTATTATCGCACACCCCCTTCACGCTGGGCCGCCACATCCACAGCGAAGCAAAGGGCATCTCGAAAAATCGAGATGCCCGAGAGGATATCCCACCCTTTTCTTTTCGATCACGATACGTGATTGAAAATGTAAAGTGCCCCCCCCAGATTCCAGACAGTGATTTAAGCTGTCCGGCAAGCATCTGAAGAACCCGAAATGAGCGAGGGAAAGAAGTGAAAGGTATACAGTTCAGCGTTCAAGGCCGGTCTTGAAGCTCTCTAGGAGCCTGTCGGGTTTAGGTGATCGTCGCGAGCATGGTGGGAAAGCGCAATAGATGAATCCTAAATCCGGGCTAGCCCGAATTTCTCACCGGGTCGCGTAGCGAGGCCGCTGAAGGTGGTGTGATGGCTGGCGTTCGCGACCGAGGGCCACGCAGGCGTAGTCGACACTACGTTGAACCGCCCGACCGAGTGAACGCCAGTCAGCGCGGGGCTTGTTCTTTGAATCCACGCCGAATTTTGCTCCGTTGGAAAGACACAGGGTATTCCGCTCCTTCGCAAAATCCCTTGTGAATTCAAAGGCCCGGCGAGACATGCGGGTTAGGCGGTCGTAAGGCCAGTCTCCACAAGGATGGGCAGCATCCCGAGTTTGGCTGGCGGTGGCGATCAATCAGGATGCTGAAAAAGTCCTTCCGTGGGCTTTTTCAGCGGCCTGCTATGGTTCCAGGTTCCGCGCGTGTCGTCTTACTTGATGAATAGCATCTCCCGATACTTAGGCAATGGCCATTGTTCGTCGGCTATCTCGGCTTCCAGTGCGTCGGCGTGCGAGCGTACCTCTTCCATCAGGCCACGAATCTCTTTGGCGCAGTACTGCATGTGAGCGTCGAGGTCGGCGAAGTCTTCCTTGCCGGCGGCTTCCGCGAGCTTGGTGGTTGCCGCCATCATTGCGTCGGCTTCGGTGGCGATGGCTTTCGCGGTGCTGGTGTCCAGTTCGATACCCATCGCCACGACGCTGGCGTTGGTGGTGGCAAGGTCCGATAGGTAGCTCATCGCCGCCGGGTAGATGATGGTTTTCGCCATGTCGATGACCAGTTTAGCCTCGACGCCGATGCTCAGGATGTAGATCTCGGCATATACCTCGTAGCGGCTTTTCAGTTCGACTGAGGAAAGCACGCCGGTGCGTTCGAATAGGGCCTTGATGGATTCGTCATTCAGGTAGGGTAGTGCGTCGGCTGTCGTCGGGATGTTTTTCAGGCCACGTTCCTCTACGGCCTTCTTGTGCCATTCCTCGGAGTAGCCATCGCCGCCGAAGATGACTTCGGCATGCGCATTCATCAGTTCCTTCAGTACCGCGATGACGGCGGCGGACCGGTCCTTGCCCGAGGCCAATTCGGCTTCGAGTTTTTCGGTGATCCACTCCAGGGAGTCGGCGAGTAGGGTGTTCATTGCGATCAGCGGTCCAGAGACCGACTGCTGCGAGCCGACCGCGCGGAACTCGAAGCGGTTGCCGGTGAAGGCGAACGGCGAGGTGCGATTGCGATCCCCCGCGTCCTTCGCGAATGGGATGATCTGAGCGAGTCCCAGATCCATGATGCCCGCCTCACTGGCACCATCCAGCTTACCGGACTGAATTTGTTCGAAGATGCTTTCGATCTCGCTACCGAGGTAGACGGACAGGATTGCTGGTGGCGCTTCGTTGGCGCCGAGACGGTGGTCGTTGCCGGCCGAGGCGATCACCGCGCGCAGCAGCGGACCATACAGATGCACGCCACGGATCACCGCGCCGCAGAACAGCAGGAAGTTCAGGTTATCATGCGGGGTGTCGCCCGGGTCGAGCAGATTTCCCTGGGTGGCGTTGCCGACCGACCAGTTGACGTGCTTCCCGGAGCCGTTGATGCCGGCGAAGGGCTTTTCGTGCAGCAGGCAGACGAAGCCATGTTTCTTTGCGGTGTTCCGCAACACGGTCATCAGCATCTGTTGGTGATCGGCGGCGACGTTGGCGGCCTCGAAATAGGGAGCGATCTCGAACTGCCCGGGCGCAACCTCGTTATGCCGGGTTTTTGCAGGAATACCCAAGCGGTAGAGGGTTTCCTCGACGGCTTCCATGAATACCTGGACGCGCTCGGGGATCGTGGCGAAGTAGTGGTCGTCGAATTCCTGGCCCTTGGCCGGCGGCGCGCCGAACAGGGTCCGTCCAGCAAGCAGCAGATCCGGACGCAGATTGGCGAAGGCGGCGTCGACGAGAAAGTACTCTTGCTCCGCGCCGCAACTGGAGTTCAGCGGAGCGACCTCTTTCTCGCCCATCAGCTTCAAGAGCTTGCCGCCGGCCTTGTTCATCGCCGCGTTGGAGCGCAGCAGCGGCACCTTCTTGTCCAGTGCCTCACCAGTCCAGGAGACGAACACCGATGGGATGCACAGCGTTGCGCCATTCTCGGTATCCAGGATGAACGCCGGGCTGGTTGGATCCCAAAAGGTGTAGCCGCGCGCGGCGTTGGTCTGGCGGATGCCGCCGTTCGGGAAGGATGAGCCGTCTGGCTCGCCTTTGGTCAGTAGGCTGCCGTTGAATTCGGTGATCGCCTTGCCGCTGGCGTCGGTGACGATGAAGCTATCGTGTTTCTCGGCGGAGGCGCCGGTCAGTGGGTAGAATACATGGGCGAAGTAGTTGGCACCCTTGGACAAAGCCCAGGTCTTCATCGCGGCGGCGACATCATCAGCAACCGCTGGATCCAGCGGCGCGCCGGTCTCCATGGTTTCCTTCATTGCCTTGAAGGCGCTCTTCGAGAGCGCGTCTTCCATTTTCACCAGGGTGAAGACATCGGATGCCCAGATCTCCTCCAGTGATTTCGGTTTCTCGACCGAGATGGGTTCGCCGGTGGTGATCTCGAATACGGCTTGCGCGCGGGCTTTACATCGACTCATGTCCTCTCCCTCCTTACGGGGTATCAATCAAGGTTTGTTCGTAATGACGACTCAGGTTATCACTGAAAAACGTGATCTCCGCGTTGGAAAATGGTCATCTACCCGGGTAGACCCATATTTCCCGCCCGGATCTGACCGCATTTCAATGCCAATCGGAGCCGTTACGTTTGTTTACGTCGGTGTCGTGGATCATGCAAGATCCATGCCGATAGGACATGCGGCGGGGGATGTGTCCGGGCTTGCCCCAAGGCGTGGCCATGGGTGTCCCATTTTCGTGCGCGCGAGGTACGACCAGAAAGCGGTTACGCGGAAAGCAAACTCTGGACGCACCGACATGGTGCCATGCGTGGTTCGTTATGGTGCGTTATGGCTTGTCTTGGCTTTGGCTCGGGCGGCCTGGTCAACATCGTGGAACAGGCTTCGAATGTCGTTGTACCAGCGACCGAATTGCACTTGCATTGTTTTGTCTTTCGGATAATACATATCGAAGGTCTTTGGATTGATGGCGGACAACACGGTCTCGCCGCGTTCGGCAACCACCGCGATCTTCAGTGGCAGGTAGGCGGAGAACTCTGGGTGAGCCGCGACGATCCGGCGTACCTCGTCGATTTTGCCGAAGAATACCACGCGGTAGGTATCCGATTTGAAACCGAAGCCCTTCATGCCGCTGTCGCACATCTGCACATGGGCAACCGCGTAGCCATGTTCCTCTATGCTGGTCTTTAGGTACTCCACGGCGATATCGGCCCTCATTGGGACGCGTGCCATCAGCATGTGATCCGCGCGCGCGCCGCTGGTGATCAGTAGCAGCCCGGTGAGCAGCCATCCGCGAAATCTCATAGTGTCACCTCGTCGATGATGTCGGTGAAAGTCTCTTCCATGCGCTCCCAGAGTTCGACGAGTTGATCATTGTTGAACCAGTGAGAGACTACCTTCAGATTCGGCGTTACCAGGAGCACCTTGCCATCCGGTCGTTCTAGAATGGTGATGCGGCACGGCAATACCACGCCGAGGCGGGGTTCTATCTTCAGCATGTCGTAGAGTTTGTTGAAATTACAGAAGCGAATGCCGATCTGTCGCGGGTTTACGCTGAATTCGTCGATCAGGCCCTGTTCCAGAAAGCGGTCGGGAAAGGCGCGAAAGTTGGCGCCGACCACGGCCTGTTTGACGTTTGTCACCGTGGTCTCGAAGTCATAGGGTGATTCGGTGACGTGCGAAGGCGGTTCGTTCAACGACATCTCGGGCCTCTTCGCGGCGCGTTTGCCCAGTTCTCGCACATAGGCGACCAGTGCATCGATGTCCTGGTCGCTCAGTCCCTGTTCAGCAAAGGCAGGCATGCCAGATTGTGGTCGCCCGACGCGGATAACCTGACGGATCATGCGGTCACTCGCGGCGGCCTGAAAGCCTGGGTTCGAGATCGCCGGCGGCATAATCAGGAAGGCGCGCTTGCGTGACAAGGTAACGCCCGTACCCTCGCCCCGGCCGCCGCCATCGCTGCCGTGGCAGGCCACGCAGTGGGTTTGAAACAGTTGTTTGCCATGTGCCGGATTACCATTCAGTTGGCTGGTGTCGTAGATCCGCGCTCGGGTTTTCGTCTGTTGGCGCAGAAAGGCTATGATGGCGCGAACCTGTGCGTCACTCATCTCCATAAAGGCTGGCATCACGCGACCGGGGCGTCCATGGCGGATTGTCTTAAACAGATAGTCATCACTGTAGTCGCGGAACTTTTTCGTGGTCAGGGGCAGGCCGATACCGCCAGCGCCCTGGAACTGGTGGCAGGCGTTGCAGTTGCGGATGTAGAGTTCGTGCCCGTCGGGTAGCGCCAAGGCTTGCGTGGCGCTCAACAGCAGAAGCATAACGATCAGAATGTTTGTGTGGCGCATGCGCGAACCTGACGTGTATGAAAAGTGTCTCTAGCAGGATGTTGAAAAAGTCCTTCCATGAACTTTTCCAACGACGGAACCGGAAAATGCGATTTCCCGGTTCCTTCATTTCCAATGACTTGCTGTCATCGAAAATGGCGGATTTTCACATGCGCGCCATGTCGCTCCCGGCTAGGCACGAGGAGGCAGCCCCCCCCGACACGGCACATGCGATCATTCCGAGGTTTGGCTGACTGTGGTTATAATATTAGCAAATTCTGATTAATTTGTGTTGATACGCGTCAACGGACAAGCTTTCTCGGCGTGGCTGGCTATGTCTTTCTCAGATGGCGGAAGAGTCCAAAGCGCCAGCGCCGGGTCGCCAGCGCCGGGTCGCCAGCACCACAGTGATACCGTTACGTTCCGCTAACGACAATGCGGCATCACTTGTCGAGAGCGCATCGAACTCTCGCGCCAGCAATTGGAGTTTTCGTTGGAATGCCGCATTGGAATTGGCCGAGAGCATGCCATTGATAACGGTCAGGCATTCGCCGTCGGCGTCGAACCGCGAGGCGAAGAAGTCGGATTGCAGTTTGTCCAGGAAGAATTGCTGGATCGGTCCGTTCTCCAGCCATTTGAAGTTCGCCGCGACCAGCAGCTTCATCCGGTTGCCGGGTAACAGTTCGATCATCTTCAGACGATCGAGTTGCGCCAATAGCCTGATCAAGCGGTATTCGCCCAAATCGAAGGTGTCGAGAATCTCTTGAAAGGTCCAGCGATTGAGCACACAGACTGCGGTCAGCAGGAGTTCCAGGTCGGCGACGATCTTGCGTTCCTGCTCCAGTGTCAGGCTGCTGAGTCGCTCAGCGTCCGCTTCCAGTAGATGCACGAGATCGGATATCTCCAGGTCGATCATCTGACAGATTCTATCTAGCCGTTGCAGGGAGAAACTCTTCCGCGAGAACAGACGTTTCACGCTGGCTTCGGATAAGCCCAGATGGCGGGCAATGTCCGCGTAGGTCGTGCCGTTTGCCTTCAGCGCGCGTTTCAGTGTGGCGACGAGTCGATCTGTCTGGGCCATGAATACCCTCTTGGTGGTGGATCCTGCGGGACAACCGTGCTGGTCACGCCAAAGCCTAGACATCATGTTTTGACCTGCCCAACCTCAAGCAGCGCGGGTTAAGCTGGAGGTTGGAAACCCTTGGCTCAGAGCCACAATTGAGGAGGACAGGTCATGAAAGAGTTTACCGCAGAAGCGATTCAGTGCGAAACGGCCTCGGCACTGG
>JALSSX010000298.1 GCA_026984055.1 Sedimenticola sp.
TAGAAAATGTGAGCAAAGCGGAAATCGCATTTTCTCTTTGCGACGAGAAAAATTTCATGAAGGGTATTTTTCGAGATTCCCATAATGGTTGTTAGTTATTTTTATATATCAATAAGATTTGATTATTTTTATTTTTTAATCTCTTCGTTATTCAGCAGCACGTTCAGACAAGAAAACACCGGAACCTTGGTTTCCTATAATTGAGAGCCGGCCGATGCCGACCTCGCCATGATACGAGAGAGCACATTACGATGAATACCCCGCACGATAACCATGACTGGTTCTTGATTCCTGTTCTTTTTCTGCTTGCGGGCTTCAGCTCCGCCGCGACCGCGGCGCTGGGCGTGGATGGAGACGGGTGCTCCGATGCCCTGATCGATGGCATCATGATCATCCGCTAACCCGGATTTCTCACCCGTTCACTACACTGCGCCCGCCCAATGCGGCGCGCTGACTGGCGTTCACTCGGTCGGGCGGCTCAACGTAGTGCCGGCTACGCCTGCGCGGCCCTCGGTCACGAACGCCAGCCATCACACCACCTTGAGTGGTCTCGCTACGCGACCCGGTGAGAAATCCGGGCTAAATGTTCGGTTTCCGCGGCCCGGCATTGATTCAGAGCGCGGTCAGTCTGGGCGCGCCGCGTTCGACATCGGCGGTGATCGAGGCCTATATCACGGCTATTGTGTGACTTGGCGCTGGCGGGCTTGGTAGCTTGTCAGACTTATGAGCCGCTATCGGCCGAGGCTCGGTCGATAACGGTTTTTGTCGGAGCGAGGGCGTGGTCAGTCCCAGCGCGACGCGGGCTACGCCGTGAGTGGTTGCTTCCCGGCCACCATCGGTTTCGTCGGCTGTCACTCTGGTTCCGTTCGACTGGCGGTGATACTGAACGCGGAGATAGCGTATTTCCTGGGCGAGCCGAGTCGTTACCTGGATTTCTCCTTCCCCTCTCGCGCGGTCTTGGCTTGTTTTGTCAGTAGTGCATCGATCTCTTTCTCCGCTTCCATCCAGTCTTGCTCGGGCGAGCCGCCGGTGAAGCCGCGTTGCGCGGCGCGGTGGTAGGCGGCTTCGCGGATCATCTCTTCACGTGTGTCGTCGCCACGTTTTTCGTGGCGTTTTGCCAATGCCTTCTCGGCGATGTCGACGGCTTTCGAGACCATGGGCAGAACCTTTTTTTCCAGTCGCTCCTCGATCAGGTGCTCGAATTCGATGAGTTCCTTCTTCAGTCTGTCGAGCTCGGCGGCGAGGCGTTTCTTCGAGAGTTTGTCGGTCATGAGGGGTTCCCGGGCAATGTACTGGATGATGGGAAACATGGGGCCATGATAGCCTGAATGCAAGAGTAAAAAGGGGAGGCGGTGTTCCGCGGCAAGCGCGGGTCGTACGCGTGGGTTCGGCTGGGCGAGCAGGGGTTCGTCGACATGCGTGTGGCGGCTGATGCGTCGGTAGAAATTAGCAGGATGTTGAAAAAAGTCCTTCCATGAACTTTTTCAACGACCTGTGTGCGGCCGGCGCAGTTTGGCGGCGATGCTTGAGGGTCGCTGGAGAGCGGCGAATCGGGGTGAAAGTTGGTCTTTCCTGATGGCGTGCCGTTGGTGTGAGCGTAGCTTGTCGGTTTTTGGCGGTGGACATCCCGTGGCCGAGCCAAGGGCAACTTCCGTGATGGCGGGGTTCGTCTCCATTAGGGGTGTCGGCGCCGGACGAGACGTGTTTTCCTGTAGTAGGTGATCAGATGTCGGTAGCCGGGCCAGAAGGGCGATTTGTTTCCGCGCGTGTCCCTGGCCGTCATATAAGGCAGCGACCACAGGCCGAGCTTCCATGGCGAGATAGTGATGCGGTGTGTCGTTTTCACGCGGTCTTTCCGTTGTGTTGACGCCGCAGTTTAATCCAGCGGAAAGTGAATGCCCAGAGTGGTGTCGGTAATTCGCTGAACAACGCCGATTGCCAGGGCGCGGCGGCCAGCCGCGCGATCACCGCGCGGGGCCGTAGCAGGTTGCGCGCGCGCAACGGGCGGTCGAGCAGCGCCAAGGTGTGGTCGTGGCCGAAATCCTCGCTATGCGCCAGGCGGGTGATCTGTTCGACCTCTTTGCGGCTCGGGTAGATCACCAGACGTTCGAGCAGCGCGCGGGCGTAGGGCAGCAAGGCGGCGTACTCCAGCCCGGCGAGTGACTGGGTGGCGAGAAAGTCCGTTTGCAGGGAGAGCACGCCCCGGTGCAATGCATCTATCATCGGGTTGCTGGCGAGTTCCCGCTGGCGGTCGATGTCATCGTTGCTTTTCAGTAGCGGTTGGATGCGTCCAGCCTTTTCGACATAGCCCAGCGTGGTGGCTTCCAGCGAGCGCGCGCCCTGTTCAAACAGCTCTTCGAACTCACCGGCGACCCTCCAGTGCTTGGGATCGCGTTGGGCGTCATACAAAAGTCCTTCGATGCTGTCCTCGGACGCCGGGTCGTGGATCTCGCCGACGTAGGCGAAGTAGTAGCCATGAACGCTGGGAAAATCCTCGCGCTGGCCGAAGGCGTCGCGCAGAAAGCGCTGGATGGTGCCGTTCCAACCGATGTCGACCAGCGCCACCTTTGGGTGATCGAAGAAGCCAATCTGTTGTAGATAGCCCTCCAGCAGCCGTTTGGCGCGCTGTCCCGAAGCGCGGAGAGACCGTTGGACCGCCGGATCGGCGAGGAAGGCGCGCAGCCGCGTGTCGTCAGTCGACGGTAGCGGCGCGGCGATGTCGTCGAAGCCGTGACGCCGGGCGGCGTCGCGGAAGTCGTCAGGGTTCAGCGCGAAGGTCTTCAGGATCGACAGCAGGCCCTGTTGCTTGGGGTTCAGCAGGGCGATGCCGGCTTGTCCTGAGGTCATGCCGTTGGCGATCGCGGCGGCGGCGATGGCGCGGCGCGAGACGTACAGATAGTCCGCTGGTGGCAGTTCGGCGCTGTCCGGGCGCTGGGTATAGAGGCGGTGGAACAGGTAGCCGTCGCGGGCGACGAAGAACACCCGGCCGACCGGCCGCTGACGCAGACGCTCGATCAGCCCGGCCATGAAGGTGCAGAAGACAGGCCCGAGGCGATAGCGGCCGTAGTTGAAGAAGAATGGCTGATCGTCGTCGGTGGGCGATGAGTGACTTTCGAGCATCGTAAAGAACCAATGGCCAGGCCAGATCGCGCCGCGTTCGCGCATTTGCCAGGCGACACGCAGCTCGCGGCGACGCCTTGCCTCGTCCGCTTCGCACAGCAGCACGCCATGCAGACCGTGGCGATTGGCCGAGCGCCAGTCGGAGACTGGGTTGTCGCCGACATGCAAGACTTCGTCGGGGCGCCAGCCGTGGGTCTCCAGCACATGCCGGAACAGCTTGCCGGAGTGTTTGCACAGGCCGGTTTCGGATGACACGTGGATCTCGTCGAGAGAGGTCAGTAGCCCCTTGTCTTCGAGTAGTTCGCGCAGATGTTGCTTGCCCAGGTACATGTCCGAGGTCGCGATGACCGTGACCGGCTGGTCGCGCAGCCACCCCAGCAGCGCTTTCGCGTCAGGCTTCACGTACAGCGCGCGTTTCTCCAGGTCCATCTCGGTGGCGTGGATCAGGTTTTCGATGGCGTCGGGGGGATGGTCGCAGATGTCGGCAAGAGCCTTGGCCCAGCGTCGAGCCAGCGCATTGAAATGGCATTCCCCGTCACGGTTGTTGTGTCGCGCGGCCTCACGCAGGCGGGCCTCGGTCTGTTCGCGCAGGTGCTGGACAGCATATGTATCCAGCGGTGCGCCGGCGTTGCTGAGTTGCTCGGCAAGCACGCGGCTGACGGCGAATTGCACCGCCTCGGGCGGTTCGACATGGCGCGCCAGCAGGGTGTCGAAGATATCGAAGGATACGGCTTTCAAACGGCCTTCGTGTTGTTTTATCCGTGGTCGCAGTTCGGTCAGGCTGGTGATGCGCGCGCCTTGGTGGATCTCGCTGAAATACTGGCGTGAACGCTTCAGCCAGCGCAATGGTTGCAACAGGGCGAAGCCGAGACGGTAGCTATGACTGGCGCGCGTCGCGCGGGCGTCGTCACGGCCCAGCGCCAGCGCTTTGCTCAGCGCGCGGATATGTCGTTCTTTCTGCCGTAGGGCCTGGTCCTTAAGGTAGAGCCGATGGCGGTAGACGCCTTCCAGCCAGTCTGCCTGTTCGCGAAACTGGCCGGCCAACAGGGCTAGCGTGTTCGGTTGCCGCGCATGTGCGGCGATCGCCGACGCGTGACTTTCGAGTAGGTCGATGGTTTCGTTGATCGCGTCCACGGGCGCTTCGTCGATGGTGTTGGTAGCGTGTAGGCGGTAGTCCAGCAGGATGTCGTTCAGCAACGCGGCGCCACTGGCGTGGCGGGCGGCTTTCAGCGCGAAGTCATAGTCGTGGACATAACGCCAGTCGGCGAAACCGCCGATGTCCTCGTGGAGCTGGCGGCGAAAGAAGAAGTTGGAGGTCGTGATGAGGGCATTGCCGGCGCACAGTGTGGCCAGCAGGTCGCGGTGTTCCTCGTGGATGGCGAGCAATCCTTGGTAGTGCTTCAGCCAGTCGTTGCTATCGGTCAGGGGACTGGAATCGGCGTCGATTGGGCGTACCTGGCTGGCGACCAGGCCGAAGCCGTGTCTTTCGCAGGCGTCGAACAGGCGCTGCAGGCGCTCGGGGTGGTAGCGGTCGTCGGAATTCAGGATGCTCAGGTAGCGGCCCCGGGCGAGGTTCAGCGCCTCGTTCAATGTTGCATGGGCGCCCTGGTTCCGTTGGTGATGCCTGGCGCGGATGCGCGCGTCGCGATAGCTTTCGATGATCTCGCTGGAGATGTCGCTGGAGGCGTCGTCGATGATGATCAGCTCGAAGTCCGAGAAGCTTTGCCGCAGCACACTGTCGATGGCCTCGCGCAGGAAGGCGGCGTGGTTGTACGACGGGATCAGCACGCTGATCGCTGGTGTCGTCATGCGCGCTTATCCGTCGCGAGGCCGGCGGGCGTCCGGTCCAGGCCACGATAGCCGATGGCCTCGGCGATCTGCGCGCCGCCCACGTTTTCGATGCCGCCAAGGTCGGCGATGGTGCGCGCGACGCGCAATACGCGATGATAGGCGCGTCCAGACAGTCCGAGCCGGTCGATGGCTTGCAGCAATAGCTGGCGCGCGGCCTCGTCGGGCTGACACAGCGCCTCGGTCTGGGCAGCGTCCAGGCGGGCGTTGATGCGATCGGCGCGGCGTTGCTGGGTGTCGCGCGCGCGCCGCACGCGTTCGCGCACCTGGCTGCTGGTTTCAGCGGCGCCCGGTGCGCTGGTAAGCGCTTCCGCCGACAGCCGGTTCACCTGGATATGCAGATCGATGCGATCCATGATCGGTCCGGAGATGCGCTGGCGATAGCGTAGGATCTGCTCGGCGCTGCAAGTGCAACCGCGCGGGCCGTCGTCGCCATGGTAGCCGCAGGGGCAGGGGTTCATCGCCGCGATCAATTGGAAACGCGCCGGGAAATTGGCCTGACGCGCGGCGCGCGAGATGGTGATCCGGCCGGATTCCAGCGGTTCGCGCAATACCTCCAGCACCTGGCGACTGAATTCGGGGAGTTCGTCGAGAAACAGGATGCCGTTGTGTGCCAGTGAGATCTCGCCTGGCGCGGGCTTGCCGCCACCGCCAACCAAGGCGACGCCGGAGGCGGTATGATGTGGCTGGCGAAATGGCCGGACGCGGAAGCTGGCCGGATCGAACTCGCGGCCGCTGATCGAATGCAGCGCGGCTGTCTCCAATGCCTCTTCATCACTGAGTGGCGGTAACAGGCCGGGCAAGCAGGAGGCGAGCAACGATTTGCCTGCGCCGGGTGGGCCGGACATCAACAAGTGATGGCCGCCGGCGGCGGCGATCTCTAATGCGCGCTTGGCCTGGGGTTGACCCTTCACGCTGGCTAGGTTGGTGTATTCGGGCGCGCGATGTCCGGGGGTGGGGATACTGGCCGGCTCGGCGAGCCGGCCAGTATGGAAGAACTCGATCAATTGCAACAGATGGCGGATCGGGATGACCTCCAAGCCGTCGACCAGGGCGGCCTCGGCGGCGTTCTCCACCGGTACGACCAAGCGATGACCAGCCCGGCGGGCGGCCAACGCCACCGGCAAGACGCCATTGATCGGGCGCAGATCGCCAGACAGCGCCAGCTCGCCGATGAGCTCGTGGTTTTCGCTGTTGTCGATCGTCAGTTGGTTGGAGGCTTGCAGGATGCCGGCAGCGATCGCCAGATCGAAACGTCCGCCTTCCTTGGGCAGATCGGCTGGCGCCAGGTTGATGGTGATGCGTCGCGTCGGGAATTCACAGGCGCTGTTGATCAATGCGCCGCGCACGCGATCGCGCGCCTCGCGCACGGCCATCTCGGCCAGGCCGACGATGCTGAATGCCGGCAGGCCGTTGGTCAGATGGGTTTCTACGGTCACCAGGGGCGCATGCACGCCGTTGCCGGCACGGCAGAACAGCGTGGACAGGCCCATTCAGCGTGAAAGTGCTCTGTCGTCGGTTGCCCGCGCGCCGGCCGCGGAAACGCCGTATAGGCTTCCTTGTCGGCTTGGCTTCGGCATCCAGGCCCCGGACATTCCGCGGGCGGAGCACGGGCAACTTTCGTGATGACTAGGCGCCGTTACGATCATGATCGCTGGGTGTCTTTGCCCGATGCGGTTTCCAGCTCGGCGACCCGTTCTTCCAGCGCTTCCAGCTTCTCGCGGGTGCGAGCGAGCACGGCGCTCTGTATATCGAACTCCTTGCGCGGCACCAAGTCTATGCGCGCCAGGGTGCTTTCCAGCAGGTCGCGCAGGTTGTGCTCGATACTTTGCGGCAGTTTGCCGAGTCCGGGCGGCAAGGTGTCGACAAGCTTGTGCGAGAACTCGTTTATCAGCTTT
>JALSSX010000299.1 GCA_026984055.1 Sedimenticola sp.
CCTCCTCGACCATATCGGGCTTGACCTCGTTCAAGCGGGTGAACAGATACTCGGCACCATTCTGGTAATCATTGCCACCGAAGACGATACCCTGCTTGCCCAGTTCGGAGAGCTGATTCTGAGTGTCGCGCACTGCATCGATATGCTGGGAATAGACCGTCAGCGTCTGCATGCCACTGTAGCGAAATTCGGCGCGCTGTCCGCCACCATACTGTTGGGCCAGCTTGTCGATGATCCGGGGTGGCGACAGGCTGATCTCGGCATCGGCGATACCTTTCGCGCGCAGGAAACGGCGAATCTTGCCCGCATCGCCTTCCAAGCCGGCATACAGCTTGCCCAGATCGTTATCGGTGCGGCTGAATGGGATCGGCCACAGCACGATGTCGGCGGGAAACTCCTTCTCGGCCAAACCCTTCACGGTGACGCTGCGTTCGAATGCCTTCACCCGGATGGCACTCTGACCAAGCAGCCAGCCCAAGGCGGCAAGTCCCAGAAGAATGCCCAGGGCGAGGATCGAGGCAGCGAGGACGGAAGGCCGTTGGCAGTTATCTACTTGCATGGGTTTACTCCTTCAAGTCGCCAACATCGTGGCTATGTTTTCGCGATTCGGTTGTTCGATGACGCCCTTCTCGGTCACCAACGCATCCACCAGTTTCGCCGGGGTTACGTCAAACACCGGATTCCATGCCTCGACGCCCCGAGTGCCGACGCGTTGACCGGCACAGCTCAAAATCTCGTCGCCGGCGCGCTGTTCGATCGGGATATCCGCGCCGCTGGCGGTATCGGGATCTATCGTTGAAGTCGGCGCGGCGACCATGAAACGCACCCCATGATAACGGGCCAGTACGGCCAGTGCATAGGTGCCGATCTTGTTCGCCACATCGCCGTTCGCGGCAATCCGGTCGGAACCGACGATCACCCAGCCGATGCCGCCACGCGCCATGCGCGCGGCGGCGGCCGCGTCGGTCTGTAACGACACAGGGATGCCATCGTGATGCAGCTCCCAACTGGTCAGACGCGCGCCCTGTAGCCAGGGACGTGTTTCATCGGCAAACACGCGGCTGATCCGTCCCTGCCTCCAGGCACTGCGAATCACGCCCAACGCGGTGCCGTAGCCACCGGTGGCCAGCGCGCCAGCGTTACAATGCGTGATCACCTCGGTCGGGCCGCTGATCAGGCTGGCGCCGAACTCGCCCATGCGCCGGTTGTCGGCGGCATCCCGCTGGTGAATACGACGCGCCTCGGCGAGCAAGGCCGCCTCTGGGTCTCCGGCGCCCAGGCCGTCAATCAACGCGCGCATGCAGTCCAGTGCCCAGAACAGATTGACCGCCGTCGGCCGCGATTCGGCAAGCAGGCGCAGGGGTTCATCCATGCCCGATCGCCACGCATGGCCCCTCTCGCTCCAGGCCCGGCGCGCCGCCAGCACCACGCCGTAGGCGGCGGTCACGCCTATCGCCGGCGCGCCGCGCACGACCATGTCGCGGATCGCGTCGGCGGTCTCCTTCGCGCTACCTAGTTGCAGATAGCGTTCCTCGGCCGGCAATATACGCTGATCCAACACAAACAGGGCATCGTCATACCAGACGATGGCGTTGTCGGGGCTGACGATCAACCCACTAGGCGTCTCGGACATTGGGTGATACCACGCTTTCGGAGAATAAGGGTCACGACCAGTAAACTTTCACGATGGGAGCGACGCCCCGCTGTCATGAAAGTTGCCAGTGATTCGACTGCGGAATACCCTGGCCAAGCCTATACGAAGCGCATTTTCGGCCTTCCCGCGGGCAAACCGCACTCACTGTATAGCCACTGGCCGTGGCGATGGATGCCAGACACAATACCGCTTTCGAATACAAAAAACCCGACGGACGCCATGTCGGTCGGGCTTGCCAGAATGCACCACACGTGGATGGGTCTCAGTCCAGCCACGATCACTGCCGCAAGAAACGAGCCTCAGGGCATATCGTCGACTTCGGCGCCCTCTTTCTGCACCGGCATCAGATCCGCCTTGCTGATGCCCATCTCCAATACGCTGGAGCTGGCGATATAGATGGAGGAATAGGTACCAACGATGATGCCGATCATCAGCGCCAGCGCGAAGCCATGGATGATTTCGCCGCCGAGCACGAACAACGCCAGCACCACCAACAGGGTCGTACCCGATGTGATGATGGTGCGCGACAAGGTCTCGTTCAACGAGATATCGATGATCTTCTCCGGATCGCCCTTGCGGATTCTGCGAAAGTTCTCGCGCACGCGGTCGAACACCACGATGGTATCGTTCAGTGAATAACCGATCACCGCGAGTATCGCCGCGAGTACCGGCAGATCGAATTCGATCTGAAACAGTGAGAACACACCAAGGGTGATCAACACGTCGTGGATCAACGCAATCACCGAGCCAAACGCGAAGCGGTATTCGAAACGCAACGCGACATAAATCAGGATGCCGATCAACGCATACAGCATCGCCAAGCCACCGTCCTCGGTCAACTCATCGCCGACCTGCGGGCCGACGAACTCGACACGGCGCAGATCCACCTTGCCGTTCGCCGAGGCGCCGAGCGCGGCAAATGCCTTGTCGCTGAGCTTGGCGGCCTCGACCGACTCGTTCGGCGCGAGACGGATCAGCACATCCTTGTCACTACCGAAGTACTGCACCACGGCATCGCCAAAGCCGCCCTGGGCCAGGGTGTCGCGGATCTCGCCGAGATCGGCGGGCTGCTCGTAGCCAACCTCCAGCAAGGTGCCGCCGGTGAAGTCGATACCGAACTTCAGCCCCTGGGTGACCAGCGAGATCAGTGAGATCAGCAGCAACGCACCAGAGATCATGAACGCCAGGCGGCGCTTGCCCATGAAGTCGATATGGGTGTTGGTCAAGACAGGCATCTCAGTAGCCTCCAATCGGTACGTGTTTCAGGCGATGCTTACCGCCCCAGATCAGGTTGACCAGCGCGCGCGAGCCGATCACGGCAGTGAACATCGAGGTCAGAATACCGATGAACAGCGTCACCGCAAAACCCTTGATCGGCCCGGTACCGAAGATGAATAACACCGCTGCGGCAATCATCGTCGTGACGTTCGCGTCGACAATGGTCGATAACGCCTTGTCATAACCGGCATGGATGCTCGCCTGTGGCGAATTGCCATTGCGCAGCTCCTCGCGGATACGCTCGAAGATCAGCACATTGGCGTCCACCGCCATGCCGACGGTCAACACGATGCCGGCGATACCCGGCAGGGTCAGCGTGGCCTGCATGATCGACAGGATGCCGACGATCAGCACCAGATTCATGGTCAGCGCCAAGTTCGCGATCATACCGAACTGGCGATACCAGACGGCCATGAACACCAACACCAGCACAAACCCCCAGACGACCGAGCGGAAGCCCTGATCAATATTGTCTTGCCCCAAGCTTGGGCCTATGGTGCGCTCCTCGACGATCTCGATCGGCGCGGCCAACGCGCCGGCGCGTAGCAGCAGCGCAAGATTGTGTGCTTCCTCGGTGGAATCCAGGCCGGTGGTCTGAAAGCGCCGCCCAAAGGGTTCGAGAATGTTGGCGACACTGATGACTTCCTCGACACGCTCCTTGTGCTTCACCGGCTTGCCATCGACCAGCTTGGTCATCGTGCGATTCTCGATGAACACCACCGCCATCGGTTTACCGACGTTCTCGGTAGTCATGTTGCGCATGCGCCGCGCGCCCTGGGAGTCCAACGTGACGAACACCGCCGGCGAACCACTGCGTTGATCCAGACCAGACGAGGCATCTGTGATCTGATCGCCAGTGACAATGACGCGCCTTTTCAACAGAATCGGCCTACCGTTGCGTTCATGATACAACTTCGAACCGGGCGGCACCTTGCCGACCTCGGCATCCTGCACGCTATGTTCGGTATCGGCAAGACGGTATTCCAAGGTTGCGGTGGCGCCAAGGATCTCCTTCAGCCGGCCCGGATTGGCCGCGCCTGGCAGTTGCACGACGATGCGCCGATCACCTTGTTGCTGAATCACCGGTTCGGACACGCCGAGTGCATTGACACGATTGCGCAGCGTGGTGATGTTCTGTTGCAAGGCAAATTTCTTGATCGCCAGTTCCTCGCGTGGACTCAGCTTGGCGCGAACAAACACCTTGCCGCCCTGGTCGCCGGCTTTCAGTAGCAAGCCGCGAAATTCCTCTTCCAGCCCGGCAAGCGCCTCATCACGCGTCCGCGCGTCACGAAAACGCACAGTGACCCCGCCATCCTCGACCTTCACACCCAGATAACGGATCTTCTGTTTACGTAGATAGCTGCGCATATCGCTGCCGTAGCGTTCCAATGCCTGCTTGATCGCCGCATCCATGTCGACATCGATCAACACATGCACGCCGCCACGCAAATCCAGTCCCAGATACATCGGCTCGGCGCCGGTGGCCTTCAACCAACCCGGCAGGTTCGGCGACAGAGTCAGCGCCAGGGTATAGTCGCCACCGAGCACTGGTTCCAGCGCCGATTGTGCCTTCAACTGGGATTCGGTATCGGAGAAGCGCAACAACAGTTTTTTATTCTCGCGATCCATGCCGGCAAGCTCGATGCCGGCCTTCTTCAACGTCTCCTCGACCTTGGAGACAGTCGCGTCGGTGACCTCGGCGCGATGTGTCGCGCTGACCTCGATCGACGGATTCTGCTCGAACAGATTCGGCAGCGCGTAAAAAGCACCGATCAGCACGGCGAACAGAACCAGCAGGTTCTTCCAGAGTGGGTATTCGTTCATTATATGTGGGCCTGTAACCAGACGGGATGGGCATCACGCCCATCGAAAGCGATTCAGCGACGCATCGCCGCCGGGACTCAGAGTTCTTTCAACGTACCCTTGGGCATTACGGCGGAAACCGCACCACGACGAATCTTGACGACCACGCCGTCGGCGATCTCGATATTGACAAAGTTATCGCCCAGATCCACGATTCGACCCATCAGTCCACCATCGGTCTGCACTTCGTCTCCTTTGCCCAGCGATTCGATCAACTGCTTGTGCTCCTTCTGCCGCTTGATCTGCGGACGAATCATGAAGAAATACAAGATGATGACCAGACCGATCGGGAAAATCAGGCTTTCCAGCAGGCCAGGCTGACCGGCTGCGGCGGCAGGACCCTCGGCAAAGGCTTCGGAGATGAAAAAACTCATAGTGGTTCCTGAGATGAGATTAGCGGAATAAGGTTCAATTCAGCCGTTCATTATGCCATATCACCGGCTTGGCGTAACGCATGGAAATTTTCCACGAAGGCATCCAACGTCCCGGACTCGATCGCGCCCCGCAGACCCGCCATCAGCGACTGATAGTAATAGAGGTTATGGAAGGTGTTCAGGCGCGCGCCGAGTATCTCGTTGCAACGATGCAGATGGCTCAGATACGCACGAGAATAGTGCTGACAGACATAACAGTCGCACAATGGATCGAGCGGCTTGGGATCGTCGCGGTAACGCGCGTTGCGGATGCGCGCCACGCCATAGTGGGTGAACAGATGACCGTTGCGCGCATTGCGCGTTGGCATCACGCAATCGAACATATCGATGCCGCGCATCACCGCGTCGACGATATCCTCTGGCGTGCCAACCCCCATCAGATAGCGTGGCCGGTCCGCCGGCAAGCGCGTGGCGAGGAAATCCAACACCCGCCAGCGATCCTCCGGCGGCTCGCCGACCGACAGACCGCCAACCGCGTAACCGTCGAAACCAACCTCCATCAAGCCGTTCAGTGACGCCTCGCGCAGCGACTCATAGACCCCGCCCTGGACGATACCGAACAACGCGGCATCATTGTCTTCGTGCGCCGTGCGACTGCGCGCGGCCCAGCGCAACGACAGCTCCATCGACAGCCTGGCCTCGTCCGGCGTCGCCGGATAGGGCGTGCATTCATCGAAGATCATCACGATATCAGAACCCAGCTCGCGCTGCACACGCATTGACTCCTCCGGACCCATGAAGATTCTGGCGCCATCGATGGGCGAACGAAAAGTCACGCCCCGCTCGCTGATCTTGCGCAAATCACCGAGACTGAACACCTGGAAACCGCCAGAATCGGTCAGGATCGGCTTCTCCCAATGCATGAAGTCATGTAGGTCACCGTGCTTGCGAATGATCCCAGTCCCTGGCCGCAGCATAAGATGAAAGGTATTGCCCAGCACGATGTGGGCGCCAAGACTCGTCAGTTCCTCTGGCGTCATCGCTTTTACCGTGCCGTAGGTGCCAACCGGCATGAACGCCGGAGTCTCGACGACGCCACGCGGAAAATCCAGTCGCCCCCGGCGCGCCAGACCATCGCAAGCAGATACGCCGAACGTCATCCGGCTCACAACCACGCCCCGTCCAGACGGTTAACTTTCATATTGGAAAATGCCCTCGCTGTCATGAAAACTGCCTGCGGTTTAAGGGCATCTCGAAAAATCGAGATGCCCGAGTGGGACAGGGATCCCCACCCTTTTCAATCACGATAAGTGACTGAAAAGGGTCGACAAAGAAGAAATCGCATTGTCTCTTTGCGACGAGAAAGATTCCATGGAAGGAATTTTTCGAGATCCCCTTAACAGGATGTGGAAAAAGTCCTTCCATGGACTTTTTCAACAACGAAACCGCAAAATGCGATTTCCCGGTTCCTTCATTTTCAATGACTTGCAGTCATCGAAAATGACGGTACATCGAGGCCAAGTCAACGCGGACGTATTCACGGCATTCCCCCGGACGAATCACAGGTAACCAACCGTGTACTTCCACGCTAAGAATAAACACTTGACATCTGAATCACTATATTAGAAAATAGTTATGTACCGGGCCA
>JALSSX010000300.1 GCA_026984055.1 Sedimenticola sp.
CGGACTCGCCGTTTCACAATTGGCGGCACCAATGCTCAGTCCGCCTTTTCCCGCTTGGTCACCAGGTGGCGGCAACAACTTTGCTTATGGTGGCGCGCGCACCGATTCACACCGCAGTGGCTTGCCGCTGGGGCTGGATTCCCAGGTGGCGGCCTTCGCCAATGGCGCGCCGGCGGCGGATGCCGATGCCCTATACGTCGTTTTCGCTGGGGCTAACGACGTGCAAGATGCCATCGGCATCGCCAACGACAGTCCCACCGAGGTTGCGGCGGCCATGACTGATCCACTCGTGGCCTTCGGCGCGGTGGAAAACGCGGCGCAAAACGTCGCGAGTGCGATCCGTGATCTCGCCGCGACGGGCGCTAGGCATTTCTTTGTGCCGAATGGTCCGGATTGGGCGCTGGTGCCAGCGGTGATCGAGATGGAGTCCGGGCATGCCGGTCTTGCGGGCTTTGGCGATTTTGCTCGGGATGTCTCGCTGGCGTTCAATGATCGGCTTGCCGTGGAGCTGAATGCTATTGGGCTCGCCAGCCCGGCGATCGATATTCTCTCGTTCGATTTCTCCGCGCTGCTGCGGGAGATGGTGGACAATCCAGCCCTTTATGGCTTCACGAATATCAGCATGTCCTGCTATGACGGAGATGATCTCGGCTTTTCCGGGGGGGGCAGTGTTTGCACTCATCCCGATGAATACCTGTTTTGGGATCGGATTCACCCCACTGCTGCGGCTCATGCGGTGCTTGCGAGTCGCTTTCTGGCGGCTATTCCCGAGCCGGCAAGTCTGTTGCTGTTCGTGCTGGGGGTGTCGGTCTTGCTTCTCATTATGCGACGCCATGACCGGTCGGTTTGTCCGCTCCGTCGGGTTGCGCTTGGTCCAGGCCACGCGTCGATGTCGTGAATTCGTTCAATGTCGCGCTCAATTGCGCCATGTCCGATGAAAGTTGTTCGCAATGGCCCTTCATCCGGGTCGCGCTGGAGACATTCGCCGTGATGCGTTCCTGAATGGCGTGGATGCTGGTATTGATGTCACGCACGGAATGGTCGACACCGTCGCTGATTTGCGCCGCGTTGCCGACTTTCTCACGGATGTCGCCAAGTTGCGCCATCGATTCGCTGATGCGCTCGCGACTGTGCGACGCCTGGGTCGAGAGCTTCTCGGTCGATTGCAATTGCTCGTCCATGCGCGCGCGTGATTCACTCGCCGCCGCCGCGATGCGCTCGACGATCTCGTGGATGCGGTCCAGGCTGTTCTTGGTATTCGCCGCCAGTGCGCGTACCTCGTCCGCGACCACCGCGAACCCGCGTCCGTGCTCGCCGGCGCGGGCCGCCTCGATCGCTGCGTTCAGCGCGAGCAGGTTTGTCTGCTCGGCGATATTACCGACCACCGACAGCACTTCGTGAATCTGCTCGGTGCCCTGCATCAAATCATCGAACTTGCTCGATAGCGTATGTGTATTCTCCACCGTATGGCCCACCAGTTGTCCCATGTCGTCGAAGTTTCCATAGGCGATATTGATGCTGTCGGTAAAGCTTTCGACGATCTCCAACGCCTTCCCCGTGCCAGCGTTGTCATGCGTTGCTGCATGCCAGCGGTTTCGTTCGAGATGCTGTCCAACCCGGTTTGAATACCCTGAGTGTCGCGACCGATCTCGCTGGCCTGATCGAGCAACTGGCGGCTGTTTGCCTCGGTACGCCCGGTCACCGCCTTCGCGTAGGACAGGGTTTGATCGATGTTGTGACGAAGGTTTTCGGCGACTTGCATCACGCGGTGGAATTCTTCGCTGAAACGTGTATCGACATCGGCGCTCACGGTCAGATCGCGCCGACTCAGGTGCGCCAGATAACTCGATACCCGGCCGAACAGGCGCATGCCCCAGCGGCGCTCGTCCAGATCGTGGATCAGAATGACCAACGCCACGACGATCTGCACGGCAGAACCTATCATCGAATCGGTGAACAGCCAGGCATTTGCCAGCAGCAGGACGATGCCGACCCAGTGGGTCACGCGCATACGGGTAAAAAGTGAGCGGATCGACATGCCGAATCTTCTCCTGGTGAGCGTAGTCTTCTTCTTCTGGTATGGCGGCAGTGGAGCAAGGTGCTTTAACAGGATGTTGCAAAAGTCCTTCCATGGACTTTTTCAACGACGGAACCGGAAAATGCGATTTCCCGGTCCCTTCATTTTCCATGACTTGCCGTCATCGAAAATAGCGGTACATCCCTGTCTCGCACACAGGCCATTGAAAAATGCCATTTTTCAATAGCCGCCAACCCGGATGTGGATGTTTCATTTGGCTCCGAAAAAAACTGGAGTTGGAAAAGCGGTGATGCGCGTTACCTTGTCTGTTGCCTGCCACGCGGGCTTTTCCTTGCCGAGATCAGCGCCTGACGAATCTGGCGATAAGCTCTGGTAAACGGGCGTATCGCTGGCAGCGTGTCCCAAAAGCGTTTCTCGTGGATGTCGGTTTCGGAAAGTCGTTGACTTGCGAGATTCATCGAGGTGCGAAAGACCTTGGCCTGGGTTTGGATCCGAAGCGTATTCAATGCGCCATCGTAATGCATGGGGCCGCCAAGGGGGTCGCCGGGAGCGCGCTTCAGTATGGCTTCCAGGAAAGAGATCAGCTTGTCCAGGCTTTGCGCCTTGACGGCATAGCAGTGTGTTTGCTGGAGATTCTCGGTGACGGGAACCAGGCTCAGTGCTTCGTTGCCGTCGGTTTCTGGACCTCTATATCCGAAAAACAGGATATCCCAGTCCTTGGAAAGAAGCAGTTTTTCGTCGATTTGGGTGATCCCTGGCTCGAAGGAGACATCGTCTTCGAGGATCAAAATGTCAATATTTTTTTTCCGGGCTTCCCGGAGGCATGATAGATGCGAGAAAAAACAACCGGCCGCGCCAGCGGTCTTGAAACCATGGTGGTCGCGGGTTTCGTGAGCCTTGAAGAATCTCACGGACTCATGTATCAAGCCGTGGCGCCTCAATTCACGCAGGGTTTCGCGACGTCGGTCTTTTCTCCTTTCCAGATTGATGATCAAGGTCAGCGGGAAGTATTCTGTCAGCACGGCTGTTTCCTGGGAGATCGTTATCGGTTTGGTGATTTTCGTGGCGGATCCGGACCTGTTCTTCAACAAGGGCGTTCGGGAATGCGATGTGCTGTTTTGTCATTTATCGCCAGTATCAGTGCGTCGACATTCGCCAGCCGAGCGATCTCGTCACGGTTCATGAAGACGGACATGCTGCCGTTGTCGACCTTCAGGATCAATGGATAACCGGGATAGTCGCCGGTTTCCCTTTTTTCGAACTCGTCCTTGTGCAGAAAGGTCATCTCGATGCCGCTTTCCTCGCGGAAGCGTTTCCAACTGGCTTTTTCGGAGAAGGCGCCATGGGTCAGGGAACAAAGATCGCACTGATAGGTCGACGGACTCAAGGTCTTGTGGGCGATGTCGAACAAGGCGTTCAGCCTTCCGCTGTTGGCGTTGTAGACGAAGACGAGTTTCATGCGGTGTTCCGAAGGGGAAAGGCGTATCGATTTCGCGAATTATTGATCTGAATAAACCTTACAATGAGCGCAGTTGACTGAAGTCAAGGTGTCAGGCCGTCGCTCTCGGCAGACTGTAGTTTCCGATTATGCTACGTAACTTGCCGAGAGGAGGCCTGACATGGCTGCATCTTACCCGAAACTCAAGACGCTTGCCGCCGCGGTATCGCTGGTCACATTGGCTGGCATGGCCGCGCCGACGTTCGCCGATAGCCACAATTCACCTGAAGCCAAGTATCAAGGCGCGGCATCCGCCGTCAGTCCAGAGGGCACCAAGGACTTTATCGATGAGGATGGTCCCAAGATGACGAAGGAGGAATACGCCTTCGCGAAGAAGACCTTCTTCGAGCGTTGCGCCGGCTGTCACGGCGTGTTGCGCAAGGGAGCCACCGGCAAGCCGTTGACGACGGACATCACGCGCAAGCGTGGCACGGAGTACCTGAAAGCCTTCATCACCTACGGTTCGGCGGCGGGCATGCCGAATTGGGGAACCTCGGGTGTGCTTTCCGCCAAAGAGATCGACATCATGGCGCGCTATCTGCAACACGAGCCGCCGCAACCGCCGGAATGGGGCATGGCGGAGATGAAGGGCACCTGGAAGGTGACCGTGCCGGTCGAGAAGCGTCCAAAGAAGAAGATGAACAACTATAACCTGGAGAATATCTTCTCGGTGACCTTGCGCGATGCCGGTAAGATCATGCTGATCGATGGTGATACCAAGAAGCCGATCACCACGATCAAGACCGGTTACGCGGTGCATATCTCGCGCCTGTCTTCCAGTGGCCGTTATCTGTTCGTCATCGGGCGTGATGCGCGCGTCAATCTGATCGATCTGTGGATGAAAAAGCCGGATACGGTTGCCGAGATCAAGATCGGCATGGAGGCGCGTTCGGTCGAGACCTCGAAATACAAGGGCTACGAGGACAAATACGCGATTGCCGGCGCCTACTGGCCGCCACAGTATGTGATCATGGACGGCGACACGCTGGAGCCGAGAAAGATCGTTTCGACACGGGGTTATACCGTCGATACCCAGGAGTATCATCCGGAGCCTCGCGTCGCGGCCATCGTCGCCTCGCATGAGCATCCCGAGTTCATCGTCAACGTGAAGGAAACCGGCAAGGTGTTGTTGGTCAACTACGCGGATATCGAGAATCTTACCGTGACCACGATTCCAGCGGCCCGTTACCTGCACGATGGCGGCTGGGATCGCACCCACCGTTATTTCCTGACGGCGGCCAACAAGTCCAACAAGATCGTCGTGATCGATTCGAAGGAGCAGAAGAATATCGCGATGATCGATGTCACCAAGATCCCGCATCCGGGACGTGGCGCGAACCTGATCGATCCAGTGTATGGTCCGGTATGGGTCACCAGTGCGTTGGGTAACGAGAACGTGACCGTCATCGGTACCGATCCTGTGAAGCATCCGAAGTCCGCGTGGAAAGTGGTGCGCGTGCTGAAGGGTCAGGGTGGCGGTTCCTTGTTCGTCAAATCCCATCCGAAGTCGAAGAATCTTTGGGTGGATACCCCGTTGAATCCGAGCGCCAAGATCAGCGGTTCGGTCGCGGTGTTCGATATCGATCATCTCGACAAGGGCTACAAGGTTTTGCCGATTGCAAAATGGGCCGACCTGGGCGAGGGCCCGAAGCGTGTCGTGCAGCCGGAGTACAACAAGGCTGGCGACGAGGTCTGGTTCTCGGTCTGGAACGGCAAGGAGCAGAAATCGGCCATCGTCATCGTCGATGACAAGACGCGCAAGCTGAAGAAGGTGATCAAGGATGAACGTCTGATCACCCCGACCGGTAAGTTCAACGTCTATAACACCGTTCACGACATCTACTGAAGAACCTCGGGGCGGCCGCGAGGTCGCCCCGAGCGGATACCAATCATTATGAAGCGGATAAAGCAATGGCTGATGTTGGCGGCGCTGGGCAACAGCGTGGCGGTAGGCGCAATCGTCGCGGCGCCGCCGGACGCGGCGCGTCAAGCCGAGCTGATCGATCTGCTCAAACAGGATTGCGGCGCCTGCCACGGCATGCGCCTGAAGGGTGGTCTGGGTCCGGCGCTGACGCCGGATGCCATCGGCCGGCTTTCGATCGAAACCATCAGCGCGACCATACTGCATGGCAGGCCGGGCACTCCGATGCCGCCATGGAAACCTTTCCTTGGCCAGGACGATGCCACTTGGCTCGCCGGCCAGTTGAAGCAGGGAGTAAAATAAGATGCGGGTGTCGACCGATTCCGTGTTCTGGCTGATCGGGTTGCTGATGATGGTGTCATCGGCTGTGGCCGGGTGCCAGCTGCGCGGCAGCGGGGATCTCGGGTTGGTGATCGAGCGCGCCACCGGCGGTGCTCGGATCATCGATACCACGCACAAGACCACATTGTTCCATGTCGAGGGTCTCGGCGATCTGTCGCATGCGTCGGTGGTCTATTCGCGCGACGAACGCTACGCCTATGTCTTCGGCCGCGATGGCGGCTTGTCGAAGATCGACATGCTGTGCGGCTCCTTGGTGAAGCGGATCGTGCAGGGCGGCAACAGCATTGGCGGGGCGATCTCGCAGGATGGCCGTTTCATCGCGGTGTCCAACTATGTGCCAGGCGGGGTCAAGGTATTCTCCGCCGATGATCTGTCCCTGGTGCTGGATCTGCCGGCGACGGCGGTAAACGATCCGAAGAGACCGGAGCAGAAGTTTTCGAGAACGGTTGGCTTGGTCGATGCGCCGGGCGAGCGTTTTGTTTTCACGCTTTTCGATACGGGTGAGATTTGGATACTGGATATGCACGATCCAGCCAAGCCGGCGGTGTCCAGGTTCACCGGCATCGGCCATCAGCCCTATGACGGCCTGATCACGCCGGATGGCCGCTATTACATTGCCGGATTGTTTGGCGAGGACGGCTTGGCGATGCTTGATCTGTGGCATCCAGGGAACGGCGTGACGCGCATCATGGATCATTATGGCCGTGGCGAGCGCAAACTGCCCGTATACAAGATGCCGCATCTGGAGGGCTGGGCGATGGCTGGCGATACCGCCTTTCTACCAGCGGTTGGTCATCACGAGGTGTTGATCGCCGATCGCAATGGCTGGCGGGAAAAGGCGTGGATTGCGGTGCATGGGCAGCCGGTGTTCGTGATGGCGCAGCCGGATGGGCGGCGTGTGTGGGTCAATTTCGCCTTTCCCGATAACGATACGCTTCAGGTCATTGATACCGAGACGCTGAAGATCATCAAGACGATCAAGCTTGGCACGGGTATTCTGCA
>JALSSX010000301.1 GCA_026984055.1 Sedimenticola sp.
GCGCCGAGGCTGGCCAATAGCGGGTTGCCGCTGTCGTCGCTCCATTGTTCGTCGTCGCTCCAGCGGGAGAGCTGGCGGGCGAGCTGCTTCTCGGAACGGATGTCGCCCCAGTATTCCACGCAGGGATTCAGATGGAACAGATGGATCTGCGTGTGGCGTCCAAGCACGCCGAGAAAATCCAGCCACAGCGGTGGCAAGGCGTTCAGGCCGAATAGCGAGACGCGTGGCGGCAGCCCAGCGGCATCAGCCAGTCTGTCCACCGCGCGGTGATAGATGCGCAGCGGGTGATCGGGCTGGTCAGAGACCAGTTGGCGCCACAGCCAGGCTTGCCAGTGTGGTGTGTCGCCGCCGTCCCATGCTGCTATCCAGTCGGGTCGGTAGATCAGGTATTGCTCGAACAGATCGGCGAGTTGCGCGGCCAGTTGGCCGCGCTTCAGCGCGTCGCCTTTGCCGTCACGATACCAATAGCCGGTCGCCTCACGGCACAGCGGCTCGGCGCGCACTGCGTCACTGGCGAGCAATGCGTCCAGCCGCCAGCGCATCACCTCGCGATTGTAGAGCGACGGCCCCGGGATGTCACGGCTGTTTACCAGCGCGTTGATTTGCTGCCAGAAATACTGCGCCGGCAACAGGAAACGCAGGTTCATGCAGACCCCGGAGAGGTTCGCCAGTTTCATGCTCAGCCAATGCCGCATGCCCTGGTTCTGCACGATGACGATCTCTTCGGCAAGCGGGTTTCCGACCGGCAGTTGCAGTATGCGGTCGAACAGCAATACCAAGTTTTCGATGCGATTCGCGGGATAGAGATGGATCACGCCGGATTGTCTGGGGCTGGAGTCATCCAGCTAGTGTATCGCCACGGCCAGCTAAACGTCGAAATTATCGCACGCGTCTTTTCATCCTTGGCGGCGGCGTCGTTGGGGAGAATGCTTCCACGGCTTCCTGGCCTATCTATGATAGGGCTTGAATATCCCGGATTATGTAAAGGTTACTGGCGACTCATCCGCTGAGTCACCGGTGGACGAGGCGGCTGTCAGCGTTTGCGTGGGATCATGATCTCGATCACGTTACCCTGGCGGTTGATCCGCATGCCGGCCAAGTCGGCATCCCGCGGCAGGCCGATGGATTGCGAGAAGGAACCCATCTGCATGAAGCCGCCGCCGGGCAGCATGCGATGTTTCTCTTGCTTGCTCTGGATCACCAAGCGGCCACGATCGACGCGGATGTCGACGTTGTTGGCACGCGTGCCAGCGGTCATGATGCGCACGCCATAGCCGTTTGGCAGCATCATCTGCTGGATGTTGAAGCTGCTGAACGATGCGCTTCCCATGGGCATGCCCACGGGTTGTCTGTTCGGCGTGGGTATCGTCCGGTTCTGGCCGTTGCATGCCATGGTGTTGAATGAAAGGAACAGGCCGAGTAGCAAGGTTGTGTTGACAAGGGAAGATTTTGACATCGAATTGAATCCTCGTTAGCGTGAAAATACGTAGTCGGTTGTCTGTGATCCGTCTGCGGAAACGCCGTGAATACATCCTTACCGGCTTGCCCTCGGCATAATCCAGGGAAGTGTCCGCCTCGGACTTCCCATGGGCAAACCACAGGCAACTTTCCGTCATTCGGGGCGTTTCAGCTCCCCATCATGAAAGTTATGATGCTCGACAGGGTATCCGCTTTGTGTGGCGGATTCGTTTCAGTATAGCTTCAGTTAGCGTGAAAGCATGCAGGCGGTTGCTTGTGATTCATCAGCGGGAACGCCGTGCATGCGTTCCCATGGGCTAGACCATGAATCCCAGATCGGCTGTCGCAAAGCTGTCGATATTCAGAAACGCTGCGCGGATGTCGCTGGGGTCGGCGCCCAGCCAGGTACTCAGTGTCGCGAGGTATTGCTCAACCGAGGTGGTCGGTATCAGGCGGTCGTCGACAGCATCTGGTGAATTAACCTGGATCGCAGGCAGGTCTCCGTGGATGCCGCCGGAGACCGCGCCACCCATCACCCACGCGTGGCCGCCCCAGCCGTGGTCGGTGCCCGCGCCATTCGGGGTCAGCGAGCGGCCGAAGTCGGAGATGGTGAAGGTGGTGACTTGGTTCTCCAGGCCGAGGATGCGCATCTCCCGCTGGAAGGCGCCCAGCGATTCATCAAGATAGTCAACCAGATGACTGTTGCTGTGCAACGGCGTGTTGTGGGTATCCCAGCCGTGGTAGTTGACGAAGAAGATCTGCCGGCGCGGGTCGCCGGGCACGTTCCCCGGGATCTGGCTGGCCTGGATCAAGCGCGAAACCAGTGCGAGTTGTTCGCCGAGTGGCTTGCCGGTTTCATGCGCGCCTGTGGAGAATTCAACGGCATTGCCGATGCCGTCCAGCATGCCGCCGGCGTTTTCTCTCAGGTCGAGTTCGTCCTGGCGGGCATTGGCGAACTGACTCACCAAACGGTTGGCATGGTGGCGCGCTGCCTGGATCATGCGGCGGTAAGGTCGGCCGGGATCGGTGTCGCCGTCGCGGACGCGGTAGAAGTCGTCGAAAGGCGCGATATCGCCATCGAGGGTCAGGGTGTCTCGTCCGATGCCGCGTTGCATCAGATTACGTCCGCTGACGCTGATATTGAAGAATGGGCCGCCATTCAGGCGTTCGGCAAGGTGGCCAGCCCAGCCGCCGCGTTGCGGATTGCGCGCGTTTGCCGTCATCCAAAGGTCGCGTTGGGAGTTGTGCGAGAATAGGTGCAATGGCAGGTTTTGGTTGGCGAGCACTTCGGCCCGGCTCACTGGCTGAACCAGTGTACCGACATTGGCGACGATCGCCAAGTCACCGTCCTCGAACAGGCCGTGCATGCGTTCCATGCGCGGGTGCAGTCCTTGCCGCCAGCCTTCGAGTGCCAGCAATTGGTTGCGTGCCAGGGACATGTCGCCACGTAGCTGCCGGTAGCGGGCGTGGGCGCTGGTTCCCGTTGGCACGAGCATGTTGAAACTGTCGGCACCACCCTCCAGTAGCACGCATACCAAGGCTTTGTAGTCGTCTGGTGGCGCGGCGTTGGCGAGGCGTGGAAGCATGGAGGTCAGCGGCGCGCTGATGGCGGAGGCCAACGCGGCCTTCAGAAAGGTTCTGCGGTTCAGTGATTTCATGACCTGGCCCTCATCTCTGTACGGCATAATCGGGTGACAGCATGACCAAGGCCACGATGTCCTGGGCGAGCGCGCGATGACTCAATGGTGTTTGTGATTTGTATTCGAGGTATTCGCGCAGGATGGCATGTTGTTCGGCTGTCATGTGACCGGCGAGCAAGAGTCGATCCAGTCGATCTAGGAGGGTGTCGAACTCGCCGGTGTCTATCAACCGGATCTCTTCATCGAGATCGAGATGAGCGGTCAGTTTATGTACGCCGTACTCACCGGTTTCGTGCGCGAATTCGTAGACTAGGGTGTGCAGACCATCGATTCCCATGACATTCATCTCTGGCGCGACCAGTCCGCTGTTCGCGAGCACTTGTGGGCTGTCGTCCGGTGTGAAGAAATTGAATACCGTCAACGCGGTCAGCGGTCCTGTCTGCTGGAGAAAGTCGTGTTCGGAGAAACCGATGCTGGTGAAGCGGAACGCGCCGAGCTGGTGCGGACCCTGACGAACGTGGAAGGCGCGCCACAGGTTGGAGAGGAACAGCAGCGGCTCGCGAACCTTGCCGAAGTTTTGTGGCCGGGCCAGGTCGCCGTGTAGCGCCTCGGGATCGAGCAATATCGCCTTGACGACGGCCTTCATGTCGCCACGCGCGCCAGTGCCATTGTCGGCGAAGGCTTCGGCGACGCGGCGGATGTAGTCGGGTGACGGATTGCTGGTCACCAAGCGTTGAATCAGCCGGCGGGCAATGAATGGCCCGGTATTCGGATGGTTGAAGAGGATATCGATGGCGCTGGCGAGATCTTCCTCGGTGGTCTGGCCGGCGGGGATGACATGGCCAAGTACGCGTTTTTCTCCGTCATCGTGGGCCCATTCGAAGGTCGTCATCGGATGGATGCGGGATTCATGCGTCCAACCGGCCTCTATCTCGAACTGACCATCGTCGGTGGACCAGCCAGTGAACACCCGCGCCAGTTCGGTGATGTCGTGTTGGTCATAGGTGGGCAGGGGGTGGCCGTCGGCGCCAAGTCGGGGGCTGCCGTCGGGGTTCAGTTGCTCTAGTCCGATGGTGAACAATTGCATGATCTCGCGCGCGTAGTTCTCATCGGGATGGCTGCCGTCGTGGGCCTTGGCGTTGCCGGCATAACTGAGATAGTGCCCCATCATCGGGTGTCGGGAGACATCCAGCAGCAGATCGCGGAAGTTGCCGAAGGCGCCGTTCACCAGTACGTCGTAATAGGAGGCGAGTCCATCCGGCGCGGCGGCCAGTGGTCCTCGCGAGGAGACGACGAAGATCTCGCTGAGCGCTAAGGCGACGCGCTGGCGGAGCTGATCGGTGTCGTTGACGACGATATCCCACCAGGCGCTCAGTCGGACGTATTGCGCGTTGTCGCGTTCCGTGTCCCAGTCGAGCGGCGCGGACGCGTGGTGCTCCAGCCATGCATAGTGTGAGGATGCGGGATGAGTGAATTGCTCATCGATCCAGGTTTCCAGATTGCCGCTGCTGGCCAGTGACTGGATTTCTTCCATGCGTGGTCCAAAGGTGGCCCGGGCGAGGAAAGCAGATGCCTGTTCCAGTGTGAGCGTGCCGCCAGTTGGTGGTTGTTGGCGAGGATCCTCGCCACGGGGGACGAGGATCAAGCGGTCGACCAGCAGGGATGCGCCCTGTGTCTGGAACCAGACCACGCCATCGTCCGTGACTTGGTCGTGACGGTAGCCATCGCCTGGCAATTTGATCAACTGGTAGACGCTATCCGATGCCTCGCCGGGAGCGATGTCGATGGCGGGATTGCCTGCGCCGCCCCATATACCCATGCGGAATGCCGGGCCGGTGCTTGCGTCTTCGATGCGCAGCGCGGCCCAGATGTCCCATTCCCCTTGGCGGGGCAGCAGGGTTTTCAGATTGATCTGCGCGGCCCAGTGGGCGTTGTCGCGGGCAATCCACGCGACATTGCCGTCAGAGGCTGCGTCGTCATGCCGCCAAGCAGCCAGCAGGCTGGCATCGAGGTCGTCGCCACCGGCCGGGTCGGGGTAGTGGTCCTTGATCTCGGTGCCGACCCGGATGCCGGAATACAGCTCGAAGCTGGCATCCTGGAGCTGCTGGCAGTTGGGCGCCGGGTTGTCGTCACAGGGCTGGCGAAGCGTGTCGCGGGCCGCGTCGCGGCGAATTGCGAAGAGGCGATCGACATACAGGTTGGCGATGGCGCTGCTGTTCGGTGGCGCGAACCACAGATAGCCTTGGCCGGCGTAGCTGCGGAAGCTGCCGTCTATCCGGATGGTGTGATAGTAGCCGTCGGCCAGTTCACGGATCGGGACACGTTTGGTCACCCCGGGTTCGATACCCATCCATAGCGCTGAGTCGTCATCGTTGGCCAGTGGATTCTTGTCGATGCGCAGACGGGCATACACGGCCCATTCGCCGGTTTCCGGCAACAGCCGTTGGAAGGGTACCTGGATGCCCCAGATATCGGTATTGCCGGGCAGACGCGCCGCGCCGCCGTCCGATGCCGCTGGATCACCGACCAGTTCGGCATCAGCCAGCTCGAAGCCGAGTTCCTGCAGGTCCACGCAGTCTTCAGTGGCAATGCCGGCGCAGGGGATGGGACGCGCCGCCAGGTGACGCGGGATACGCAGGCCATCGAGTACATCGTCGACGGAGGCATTGCCTTCGGCGAGGTTGCTCATGCCAGCAATGTTTTTGACACTGTCGCTGAGCCGATCGAGGCGCGCCAAGCGCTGGCTTTCATCGCTGTCTGGCCAGTCGATCCCCTGCTGTTCCGCTTGAGCGCGCAGGCGCGCACCATTCAACAGCATGACCCAATCGATGCCCATACGTTCGATGGCGACATGACGCTGGAAACGGGCATTGTCTGCGGCGGCCTGAAATGCTTGCGCCAGTAGCGCGTCGGCGTGGATCACGAAATCCGGGTTCAGATAGGCCTGCAGCGGCGTGGTCTTGGTGCCGACGAAGCCGGGGTGCCGTGTCGCGGCATCGTGCAACGCGCGAATGTAGCGATACATGATCGGTCCGGCCCGTGGTCCGTAATAGCCATTGCAGAATTGTTGCACCAGTTGCTCGCCATCCTGTGTGGGATCCCACAGCAGACGGGCATAGACCCAGGCGTGCAACGCGGCGAAGCTGCCACCATGCGTGGTGTAGGCGTCTTGGATGAAGATGCCTTCGACCTCGGGCCTTGCCGCCAGTGCCTGGATATTGGCGATCATCGGATAGACGGTCGGTAGCGGTTGTAGGTAGCCGGCGAAGTTGGTCGAGTAGAGCCAGGTCAGGATATGGTCGCTGCGTTGCGACCAGCCATCCAGGTAGGCGGCGATGGATTGATCTGGTTCGCCGGTGAGGTAGAGGTGTTGGTTGCTCCCGGTCTCCAGTGGTTGGCTCCAGTCGGCCTCGATCGGCGCGAAAAGTACGCCGGCGTTGTCCGGCAGGGTGACGTTAGTCGGTGGCTTCAGGCTCCACAGGTAGGCTTCGCCGAGCAGGGTGACGTTTGGCCGGCTGGCGGCCAGGTCGTCGGCGACGCGTCGCGTCAGATCGAACAGGG
>JALSSX010000302.1 GCA_026984055.1 Sedimenticola sp.
ACGCCAACCAGTACGCCAACCAACCCGTAAACGACAAACAAAACCGGACACTTCTGAATGGCAGAAAAGAGGACATTTCTGAATTGGGTTGACACAGTGAGAACACCGGTCACGATCAGTGTAATCCTCTGTCATCTTCGGTGGAATACGCACTTGCCAGTATTTGGCGCAGCTCTTTCGGTTGGCTGTTGTAGACAGGGTTTTCTCCTGTCGAAGTTCAAGACAGGGAAAGTCTGGCGCGCGTGAGGGCGCTGGGAAAGGTGCTGATTCTTTGGCGCTTACACTTGGCGAAGGCGGTAACCGGAATCCGATTCAAAGAGGGTGTCGAGGTAACAATGAACGATCAGGCTGCCGCTTGATTTGGCTGCGAAACACCAGATTTGACAATAACTCCAGGAATCGCCATGTTTCATCCGCTGATCACGCCAGGAAGACCGCATCAGTCGGATTATTTTCAACGGCCTGTTAAACCGCTGTCTGGAATCTGGGGTCCACTTTAATCCTGCTTATGAGGATATCGGATGAAAGCCATACTATTCGATCTCGATGGCGTGATCTACGAAGGCGAGCGGCCGGTCGGTGGCGCAGCCGAGGTCATCGCTTGGTGTCGAGAGAAGCGTATTCCACATCTATTTCTGACCAACACCACATCGCGTCCACGGGAGTCGCTGGTCGAAAAACTCGCCGGAATGGGTATTCCAGTGGAGAAGTCGCGCCTGTTCACCCCAGCGGTAGCGGCGCGGGAATGGCTCGGCGGGCATGTCGATGGGCCGCTGGCACTGTTTGTGCCGGAGGCGGTGAAGACTGAGTTTGCCGGTCAGTGGCTGTTATCGGATCAGGCTGGCGAAGGTGCTGCGGCAGTGCTGCTAGGCGATCTTGGCGAGCAATGGAGTTTCGCCCGCCTGAATCGGGCTTTTCGTCTGTTGATGGCCGAGCCGCCGCCAGCGTTATTGGCGCTCGGCATGACGCGCTATTGGCAGGCGCCGGATGGGTTACGCCTGGATGTTGGGGCATTTGTCGCCGCGCTGCGCTTCGCCACGGGTGTCGAGCCGGTGGTACTCGGCAAGCCGGCGCTGTCGTTCTTCACCGCGGTACTCGACCGACTGGGAATGGCGGCCGGCGAAACCGTCATGATCGGCGACGATATTCGTGGCGATATCGAGGCGGCTCAGGCTGCTGGTTTACATGCGGTGGTGGTGCGTACCGGCAAGTTTCGCGATGCCGATCTACGTCTTGGCGTCCAGCCGGATGCCGTTCTGGACTCCGTGGCGGAGCTACCTGCCTGGTTCGGGGGTTGATCGACGATTCGTTTGCCTCCCGTGGGTGATGCAGGCGGAGGTATCGAGCTGATGCTGAATGCATTAGCGTGAAAGTACGCAGTGGTTGTCTGTGATTCGTCCGTGGAAACGCCGTGAATACGTCCGTGTAGGCGTAGTCTCGGCATAACCCACGAAGGGGGAGTGGGTTATGCCGAGAGCATTTCCAGCATCCTGCCTCAGACGTTCCGTCGTCGCATCACGGGCAAGGTTCATGATGGCGGGATGAGGTATCCGTCAAGACCGTGAGTCGGTTGTGTTCTCCTGCCCCACCTTGCGGCTCAACCTGAGTCCCAGCAGACCGAGGCCAAACAATGGTAGCGTGGCCGGTAGCGGAATGAGATTGCCCCGAATCTCCCCGAACGGAAAGCCAGCGGGTCGCCCCGGTGGTGTGTTGGTGAAGATGTTCTTTGTCGTATGCACCAGGACAAACGCGTTGCCGGACAGTAGTGACGGGACAATCAAGGCGTCGCCAGGATGCATGCCGAGCGCGACATTGCCTTGGTCCGCGAGCAGAATAGAGATGCCGGTGCGAGCCAGGGTGAAGCCGGCGGCCGTGTCGGTGAACTCCGATGCCGAGAGGTTCTGTGTAAGATCGACCGCGATCGGTCCGAAGTTGCCCGGGTTGCCGCTGGCGAGGTGCAGATGAATGGGGGTGGCATTGGGACCAAAGTTGCGCAGTTCCGAACGCAGGATGCCTTCGACCGACAGCTGGTAGTCCAGGGTATTGGCGGTGGTGTCCAATAGTACGGACAGGGTGCCGGATGCGGTGGTCGGCACGACGCCGAGTGGATCGACGACCTGGGCCGGATCCGAACCGTTCTGGTTCGCCGGTCCCAGTGTCGCGCTGAGGTGGATCAGCGCGGCCTGAACCAGTGTCGGGAGTAGAAGCAGCACGGCGCTGAGTAACAGGGTTCTATTTGTTTTCAAGATAATCTCCTCCAGGAGTCTGGTGTGGCGTGGAGAATCCACGCATGATCGAGAGTCGTTCTGGCGGGCCAGGCAAAATTATTGGCCTCTTCCAATCTCGTTTTTTGCTGCCACGGTGTTCCGTGGGGTGTTTTTGGTTTGGGCGGTTGCTGACCACCCTCACCGGTTGGGTAGTCCGGCGTGTCCGTCTGAATCATGCCCGGCCAAAACCTAACAGGATGTTGAAAACATCCTTCCATGGACTTTTTCAACGACGGAACCGGAAAATGTGACTTTCCGATCCCCTTCATTTTCAATGACTTGCAGTTATCGAAAATGACGGTACATCCCTGTAGCGCACACAGGCCGTTGAAAAATGCCATTTTTCAACGGCCTGCTAAGGTGATGAGTGACAAGGCTCTGCGAGCTGGCCTGAACCCAGCCACTTGGCCCAGATGCTTCACCCGGCTACAGGTTGTATCCCGGCCTTGACCGATTCAAGACCTTGAACGGGGAGCAAATATCCGAGTTTCGAGCAGCTGGTTCAGACCTCATTCGACAAGCTGTGTCGCTAATCACCTATCGCAATGCACGATACATCCGCATGCGGAGTGTATCCGTGATTGAAGTCACCCACGAGGTATCACCTGAACGGGGTTTTCAGACTTTGTTCACCACTCCATCTCTTTCTTCGGTTGGTAAGGGCTTATCGGCATGAAAGTGCGTAGCCGGTTGTCTGTGATTCGTCTGCGGGAACATTGTGAATACGACCCTACAGGGTGTCGGACGGCCAGAAATAGGACGATATCCTTGATAAAATGGCATGTAAATAAAGTACCGTTCACTTTATCAGGATGTTGAAAAAATCCTTCCATGGACTTTTTCAACGACGGAACCGGAAAATACGATTTCCCGGTTCCTTCATTTTCAATGACTTGCAGTCATCGAAAATGGCGGTACATCCCTGTACCGCACACAGGCCGTTGAAAAATACCATTTCTCAACAGCCTGTTAGGGGCGTTTTGAGATTAATGGTGTGTGAGAAACGAGAGGGTGGGGTGCGCTATTGGGTATCATTTGCTTGATATTGCGGGCCATGGCACGTTTTGCGCAGCTTCCCGTGTTGATTTTTTCATTCTTATCAGGACATAATATCTTCTGTAAACATTGGCTGGATTATCCTGTGGGGTTGAGTGTGGAGAAATTAGCATATTATGCTTTGCTTGCTTCATCTTAAGGTATCCGTCGATCGAATTGCGAGCGTGACCGGTACCCATCTGATACCCATGAGGAGGTATTCGTGAAGTGTCATCCTCGCGGGTTGGCTTGGGTATTGCTGGCACTCCTGGTTCCACTCAAGGGTTTCGCCGTCCCTTTTCCCGTGGACCCGACGACGGACCTTGGTCGGATTCTGTCCGAGATGAACGAGAACGCATGGGCCAGGCTGAACACCACGACTTTCGATTCGGTATGGACGCCAAAATCATTGATTCCATCACGTCCCGATACGTTCTTCAAAGGCTCGCCGCGTAGCGTGATACAGGCATGGAGTTCGATGGCATGGGATCCAAACCGAGGGGATCTGGTGTTTTTCGGCGGCGGCCACGCCAACTACACGGGTAACGATGTCTATCGCTGGCGCGGCAGTACGCTGGAGTGGGAACGCGCATCCCTTCCCAGCGCGATCGAGCTGGTAGATGGCGCGACCTATCGTACCGTCGATAGTGAGACCAACGCGCCGATAGGCGCGCATACCTATGATAACTCGGAATTTCTGTCGAATGCCGACCGTTTCGTCTCCTTTGGTGGGGCCGCTTTCAACGATGGCAAGCCCTGGTCGATCCATTATGCGGATGGCGCGTCCGAGCGTACTGGTCCGTATTTCTGGGATCCAGCCAAGGCGGATGCCAACAAGGTTGGTGGCGCGGATGGCTCGGGTGTGGATCCGGCAACACTCGGTGGTGGCATGTGGGAGAATCGTGGCAACCTCATTCCCGCAGGTGGCGGTGCCTATCCGGGGGACTTTTTCGCTGGCTTCGTCAACGGCACAACGGCCTTGTCTTATGATCCGTCGCTGACGGCGGATGTCCTCTATGTCGCGGATCTGTCGGATCTATGGCGCTATCGCGTAACGGATGTGAACGATCCCGCATCGGATGTCTATGAACGGGTTGGCCGAACGCTGGACCCAATCTCGGGACAAGGGGCTGGCGCTTTCGATTATCTGGACAATATCTTTCTGCGCACTGCGAACGGAGTGTTCAGCTTCTGGGATCTGAGCCTGGATCCCAATGGAATCGTGCCGAACCAGCGGTTTCTCCCGGTCGATCCCAGCGGCACATTCGATTTTTCTCGTCTTATCGACTACGGGATGGACTACGATCCGATACGCA
>JALSSX010000303.1 GCA_026984055.1 Sedimenticola sp.
GGTCCACTATAGTAGTGCAGGTTCAGCAGTCCACTACAGTTTCTGTCACGAGATCTGGCCCGAGGCTTTCCGGGTGGAGCGGGCTTTTGTGGCTTCGTCTGCCTCGTCCGAATTCAAGTTCTCTTTCCGATTGCCGTCTCTTCTGCCAGTAGTCATTCAATCTATCGCTATCTTGGATCATGGCGTCGCGTCGAAGGGCGCTTGCGCGATCTGGTCACGGTTGGTGAGTGTAACTTTCTGGGAGCGGAAAAGTGGATATCGCAACACTGGTGGGCCTGCTGGGTGGTTTTGGCATCATCATCGGCGCCATTCTGACGGGCGGTGATTTGGGCGCGTTTGTCGATATACCGTCTTTGCTGATTGTTGTCGGCGGCACCTTCATGGTGACGCTGATGCAGGTGTCGCTGGGAGATTTTCTCGGCTCGTTTTCTATCGGTATGAAGGCGTTCTTTTATAAGACCGATGATCCGAAAGGTTTGATCGAGGAGGCAGTGCAACTGGCCGATGTCGCGCGCAAGAACGGCCTGTTGGCGTTGGAGGGACAAGAGATCAGCAATGAGTTCATGAAGAAGGGTATCGGTTTGTGTGTCGATGGCCATGATCCGGCATTGGTGAATCGCATGATGAGCAAGGATATCGATATGACCATACAGCGTCATGAGGTGGGTCAGCGGATGTTCAAGAATATGGCGACGATGGCGCCGGCGATGGGCATGATTGGCACCTTGGTCGGGCTGGTGCAGATGCTGTCCAATATGTCCGATCCGGCGAGTATCGGCCCGGCGATGGCGGTGGCATTGCTGACGACGCTCTATGGCGCGGTGATCGCGAATGCTTTCGCTCAGCCGTTGTCGGATAAGCTGGCGCGCGCCAGCGAGTTGGAGAAGATCAACAAGTCGTTGATCTTGGAAACGATTGGCGGGATTCAGGAGGGTATGAATCCACGTGTGCTCGAACAGATGTTGTCGACCTATCTACCGAACGGCAAGCGGCCGTCCAGCGAGGGTTGAGCATGGCTGACGATTGCAATTGTCCGGATGGATTGCCCGAGTATCTGGCGACCTTTGCCGATTTGATGTCGTTGCTGATGTGCTTCTTCGTGTTGCTGTTATCGTTCGCCGAGATCGATGCGGTGCGTTTCAAGAAGATGGCTGAATCGATGAAGGATGCCTTTGGCGTACAGAAGGAGATACCGGCGACGGAGATTGTCATGGGGGTCAGTGTCATCAAACAGGAATTCAGTCCGACGATCGGTGATCCTTCTGTATTGAACGAGATCCGTCAGCAGACCACGGATGTGGATAAGCAGTATATCGAGATACATGATGGCGAATCGGATAGGGATGCGGCGGCTCGACAGGTCGAGCAGGAATTGGAGGCGCAGATACAGCGACTCGCCGAGGCTTTGGAGGAGGAGATCGATAAGGGCATGGTGACGGTGGAGCGAGAAGGCGCGAAGATCATCGTGCGCATCCAGGAGAAGGGTTCGTTCTCGTCCGGTAGTGACCGCCCTCAACGGGGATTCTTCGACGTGATGCGGCGTATCAGCGAGGTGTTGGCCGAGCGACCGGGCAAGATCATCGTCGCGGGCCATACCGATAATATCCCGATCCACACGCGGCGTTTTCGTTCCAACTGGGAGTTGTCGTCGGCGCGCGCGGTGACGGTTGCGGAGGCGTTGCTGAAGAACAAGGATATTGATCCCAAGCGTTTGTTGATTGAGGGGCATGCGGATGCCGACCCGCTGGTGCCGAACGATAGCGCGGAGAATCGCGCGAAGAATCGGCGCGTGGAGCTGGTGTTGGCGCGTGGTGACGATGGCGTGGCGGAACAGATAATCCGCCTAGGCGAGGACAAGCAATGAGTGACACGAATCCGCAAGGCGAGGCGCTAGACCGACGCGAGTATTTCCGTATCGACGATGCGGTGCACTTCCAGTATCGGGTCGTTGCCGATGCTGACCGGGCGGCGCGCGAGCGCTGTATCGATCAGGGCCTGGAATGTGATTTCACCGTGATGAGCAGCCTGGCGGCGATCGGCCAACAGTCGGCGGCATGCCTGCGTCGCATCGAGGTGGGCAATCCGGATGTCGCGGAATACCTGGCGATGCTGGAGAAGAAGATCGGTATCCTAGGACGGGCGTTCATCGCGCATGATGCCGATCTTGTCTCCCATCGGGCGGTACCCGTGAACATATCGGCTGGCGGTGTTGCGATGCATGCCTCGGAGTCCTTTGATCCCGGTGTGGTGTTGGAACTGCATATGCTGTTGTTGCCAGGTTTACATGGTCTGATCTGCCACGCGCAGGTGGTTTCCTCGGAAGCGATTGAGGATGATGAGGATGGCTATACTTACTTGACGCGGCTGAATTTTACTTACTTGCGCGATAATGATCGCGATACGCTGATCCGTCATATCCTGCGGAAGCAGGGCGAGATGCTGCGCCAGCTGCGCTGTAGTAAAGAGGCGTAGCGAAGCTGGTTGCCGCCACGTCCATCAAGAGGATGTTGAAAAGTCCTTCCATGGACTTTTTCAACGACGGTACCGGAAAATGCGATTTTCCGGTTTCTTCATTTTCAATGACTTGCAGTCATCGAAAATGGCGGTATATCCCTGTACCGCACACAGGCCATTGAAAAATGCCATTTTTCAATGGCCTGTCAAGGGTGGAGCGGCGGCCGAGGATCAGACGCTGTGATTATCCATCCAACGTTCCAGAATGATCAGAATCCAGATCAGTTCGCCATAGAAACTGGCATGTTCGTTCTGATGTAGATCCTGAATATGCGGGATGAAGCCTTCGGCGAACAGCCCCCGCTGGTCCAGTTTTTTTAGACTCTGCACGGCAATCTCGCGCAGACGTGGGTCGTCCCGGAGCCAGATGCCGAATGGTAGGCCGAAGCCGTGCTTGGATTTGTTGAGAATCGCATCTGGTAGATAATTTTGAACCGCGCGTTTGTAGAAATAGCGCAGTTTCTTCGGTCGCAGTTTGTCATGGCTGCTGATGCCGGTGCTGAAGTCGACGATATCGTCTGACAACAGCGGGAAGCGCACGTCGATCTTGGCCAGTTCGCACATCGTGGTCACCTTGCGCAGATCGTTGTCCGCAAGGGTCAATTGCCAGTCGAGATAGAGCATGCGATTGACCGCCGATGCGTCTTTCGGGCGCTGGTAGGTGGCACGCATGATCTGGTAGGGGGTATTGGTATCGATGTCGGCAAGAAAGTCTGGCGAGAATACGGTATCGACACCAACGCGTTCCAACAGATTATAGCTTTGCAGGCGGTCGGGGAGCGGAATGTTGGCCTGTTGGATATAGCTGCTGACCTTGCTCAACGGGAACGGGAGATTGGCGTCCCGGTCGAACAGTGGATTCAGCAGCCCGCTGCGCAGCCAAGCGGGTACGCGGGCGTATTGCTCGAAAACGCTCTGTTTGGCGTAGCGTGTGTTGCCGGCGAAGAGTTCGTCTCCTCCGTCGCCACCGAGCAGCCGCTCGATGCCGTTTTCGCGCGCGAATTTCGCGCAGAAGTAGGTCGGCACGGCGGATGAATTGCCAAAGGGTTCATCGTAGACCTCGGCGATCTTCTCGAAGAAATCCGCGACATCAGTTGGCGTGACATAGTATTCATGGGCGTTCGTGCCGAAGTGTTTCGAGGCGATACGCGCGTATTCGATCTCGTCATAACCCTTGGCGGAGAACCCAATTGAAAAGGTATTCGCCTGTTTCGGGAATACCTGCGCCAGCTTGCCGGCGACCGTGGAACTGTCCAGACCGCCACTGAGAAAGGCGCCGGTGGTTGCGGCATGGTCTCCGGCCTCGAAGGCGACTGCGTCGGCCATCAGCTCGTGGAGTTCAGCGATGCCGGCATCCCAGTCCACGGTGGTTGATTCGGTGAATTCCGGAATCCAGTAGTGCCTCGTGCTGGTCTTGCCGTCCCGCCATTCCAGGCATTGTCCGGCCTGAAGCTTGCTGACTCCGGCATAGGCACAGTCCGGGCTGGGTATCATGTGGAAGAAGACGTAATTGTACACCGATTGGTGATTCAGTTCCGGCTGGAAATCCGCTTGTCCGGTGATGCTGGACAGGTGGGTCGCGACAGAGATGCCGTCATTTTGCTTCCAGACGTAGAGTGTCGAACGGCCAATGCGGTCGATGGCGCACAACACGTAGCGTTGTCCGGCGTCGATGATACACAAAGAGAATTGACCACCGATGGACGCAAGCGCGTCACGGCCGTTGGCGCGGAACAGTTGAAAGATCTGTTCCGCCACCGGACGGCCCGCATCGGAAACCGGGTTGGCTGAAACCCTGGGGCTGCCATGGATAAGTACCGAAATACCGGAAACCGGATCCTTGAATTGGTCGGACGGATTGCCGAACCCGCCGAGATTGGAAGAATGAGTGAGGGCATCGATTTTGCCATCGCGCAAGCTAATACGAGCATGCATGAGATGTCTCTATAATGTTTAAGAAATGGTACAGCGGGAGCAATGATCGAGGCGTCACAAAGCCGCGACTCCTGCTTACAGTCTCGGCTAGCCAAACATTAGCATTATCGCACGCGTCCTTCATCCCTGGCGGTGTTGCTCGAGGTCGTGGGGAATGCTCCCACAGCCTTCTCGCGCCTTGTCAGGAACGAAATGGCATGTACCCTACGATCCAATGTTCGACTGGTCGCGGCCATGCTTCGAAGCGGTCTTGTCTTGCATCGAGCTATCCTTGGTGGATGGGGCCTTGGTCTTGTCGCTGTTCTTTGACGTCGCTTTGTCGTCTTTTTCCTGCGCGTTACGGGCTTCAGCCTTCTTGATGAGCTTGTCGAGTCCCTTGAGTGGATAACCGAGCTTGGCCGCGATCCTGGCTTGCTTTTTTGCACCTTTAACGTCGTCGAGATCGACCAGCACAAGCCCGTAGTTGTAGTGGGCGAGTCCGGACTTGGGCGAATACTTGATGGCGAGCTGGTACTCTTTTTTAGCCCTTTGCAACTTGTGTTTCTGATGTAAATAGATAGCAAAGATCAGATGTACGATGGGATCGTCCGGCGTGAAGACGGCCGCGCGTTGGAGATAGCATTCCGCTTCCGGGAATTTCTTGTCCGCGGATGGCCTTCGTAGCGAGAGGCGAGCGATGGATTTCAGCGCTTTGTGATGGTTTGGGAAGGCGCGCAATGTGTAGTTGATGTCACCCTCCAATTTCCCCGTCATGCCTTTGATCAAGTGCTCGACCTGCTTGTTGAAGTGGTAGGATTCGACGATATGCAGGCGGTAGCCATGATTCTCCGGCTTGCGGTAATCGTAAGGGCCATAGTGCTGCTCGCCACCCTCGCAGGCGCGCCCCTGGAGATCCGTGCCGAACCAGCCGATGGCGTGAGCGTTGTTCGTCGCTAGCCCGAGAAGAACCAAAAGGGCTGCGGTGCGATGTATCATGGGTAACATAAATATAGACTTTGAACTCATGTGGAAGTGATATTTTCGCAAGTAACAGGTGCGATCACTACGGGCTATGGTTACCTATCGTCGCTGAAATTGCAATGTGCCGCTGTCATGACGCGCGGCTGGGCGGCGGCCTGCATGCGCGGCAGTGCTTTTCGTCCCTCCGCAGCGCGGCAACGACAAATTATTCCTTCACAATTTCCCTGTTTCGGGTACAATATGCGGCCTTATCGGCGACTGCTGAGGGTCGTCCTGTGCATTTTTAAGCTTTAACTTTAAAAGGTAAAGGCATGGTAACTATCAGACTCGCGCGTGGCGGCGCCAAGAAACGTCCTTTCTATCACGTTGTCGTCACCGACAGCCGCAACGCCCGCGATGGCCGTTATATCGAGCGTCTCGGGTTCTTCAATCCGGTAGCCGACGGCAAGCAGGAAGCGCTGCGCCTGGATCGCGAGCGGGTGGACTACTGGATAGGCCAGGGCGCGCAGCCCAGCGAGCGGGTGAAGGCGCTGATGAAACAGCACGCCAAGGCAGCCGCTGCCTGAGGATATGATCGAACCCCGCATTCAGTCCAGCGCCAAACGGCGGGGGCTGGTCATCATGGGGAAGGTATCCGGTTTGTATGGTGTAAAGGGTTGGGTGAAGGTATTTTCCGATACCCGGCCACGTGAGAATATTCTGCGTTATTCGCCTTGGTATCTGTACCAATATGAGGACTGGGTCCGGCATGCGCCATATCAGGGTCGTCGACATGGCAAGACGCTGGTCACGCGTCTCGCCGGTTGTGACGATCGTGACCAGGCCGCCGGGCTGCTGGGTGCCGTGATCGCGGTGCCACGAGAACAGTTGCCGGAAACGGCCGATGACGAATACTACTGGCTGGATCTCGAAGGGCTGAGCGTAACGACGGTCGCTGGCGTGTCGCTCGGTACGGTGTCCCATCTGTTCTCGACCGGTGCGAACGACGTAGTCGTCGTGAAGGGAGACAAGGAACGCATGATCCCCTTCGCTCAGCCGGATGTCGTTACCTCGGTGGATCTCGATAGCGGTACGATGACGGTGGACTGGGATCCG
>JALSSX010000304.1 GCA_026984055.1 Sedimenticola sp.
ATTCGTTCGGTTCAGTATGCGCCGGAGGCAGATACGGGCACCTATCCTGTGCGCATTCGTGTGGACGGGAAGGGTTTGATGCCTGGTATGCTGGCCAGCGTGGCGTTGCCGCTGCCGGTTCGGCATGATGCGCTGGTCGTGCCGTCCAGTGCGGTGTTACAGGACGATGGCCGACAGTATCTGTTCGTGTTCGCTGCGGATGATGACGGGAATGGTGCGATGGGTCATCTGCGGCGACAGCCGGTACGTGTCGGTATTCGGCTTGATGGCCGGGTGCGGATTCTCTCTGGCGTTCGGGTCGGAGAGCGCGTGGTCGCGCGCGATGTGGCCTTTCTCGGCGATGCCCAGCGGGTCGAGGCGGGTGACGCGGAATGATCGATTTCTCGATACGCAACCCGCTGATCGTCAACCTGTTTCTCGGGCTGATTCTGCTTGCCGGCGTGCAGGCCTGGCAAGGCATGCCGCGGGAGATGTTCCCGACGGTCGAGCAGGACAAGGTGCGTATCACGACAATCTTCGAGGGCGCCTCGCCGGAGGAGATCGAGCGTCAGGTGACGTTGCCGATCGAGGAGGCGCTGGATGGTCTGCCGGATATCGATGTGTTGAGCTCGACGAGTACAGAGGGCAGTTCGGCCGTCCTGATCTCGTTGCGCGGCGGGGCGGATGTCGACGGCTTCATGCGCGATGCGCAAAACAGTCTGGACCAGATCACCGATTTGCCGGAGGAGGCCGAAGAGCCGCAACTGGTGCGTTTGACGACGCGCTTTCCGGTGATCTCGGTGAGTCTCTACGGCGATGTCTCGCAGGCCTATCTGTACGCGCGCGCCGACAAGGTGCGCCGCGAGCTGGCGCAGTTGCCGGGGGTCGCGTCGGTCGGGGTCGCCGGGCAGCGGGAATGGGAGCTGTGGGTCACTGTTGATCCCGAGGTGTTGGCGGCCAAGGGCGTGTCGCTCGCCCAGGTCCGGCGGGCGCTGAGCGAGAACCTGCGTGACCTCCCGGGCGGCTCGCTGAAATCGCCGGAGGGCGATATCCGCCTGCGCGGCCTCGGCGTGCCGCCGGCGCCGGAGCGGGTTGGTGAGATTGCGGTGCGCAGCGGCGCCGATGGCGGGGTGTTGCGTCTGAGCGATATCGCCGAGGTCCGCTTGCGCTTCGAGGAGGCGCGCACCCTTGGCCGCTTCAATGGGCGTCCATCGGTGAACCTGACCATCAACAAAACCTCGGCGGCGTCGACGATCAGCGTTGCCGAGGAGGCGCGCGCCTATGTCGCTAAGCTGAGCGAGCAACTGCCTCCGGGTCTACGAGTCGGGCTGTTCAGCGATCTGTCGGTGTATGTGAAGCATCGCCTGGAGACGGTGAAGTCCTCCGGCCTGGTGGGCCTTGCGTTGGTATTGTTGTCGCTGTATCTGTTGCTCAACTTCCGCGTTGCGTTGATCACCGCGTTGGGTATTCCGGTGTCGTTCCTGCTCGCGGTGATCTTCATTCAGATGGCTGGCTACAGCATCAACATGGTATCGCTGTTCGCCTTTCTGATTGCGCTCGGGCTGATCGTCGATGACGCAATCATCGTCACCGAGAACATCTATCGACATATTGAGGACGGAATGGAGCCGCGCAAGGCCGCCAGCCTCGGCGCGAAGGAGGTGCTCTGGCCGGTGGTGGCCTCCACCGCGACGACGATCGCCGCATTCATGCCGATGTTCTCGATCAGTGGCACCATGGGTGCGTTCATCGCGGTCATTCCGGCGGTGGTCAGCGCGGCGCTGCTCGGGTCGTTGTTCGAGGCCTTTGGCGTATTACCGTCACATGCCGCCGAATGGCTGCATGGCGGCCAGCGGACGCACAGCACGCGACGCTGGAAGCGGCTACTGGATGGTTACGCCGGTTTTCTGCGGCGCTCGCTGAATCACCGTTATCTGGTGGCGGTGTTATCGATCGGGCTGCTAGTGCTGGTCATCACCTGGGCGGCGACGCGCGTGCCTTTCGTGTTGTTTGGTAATGTCGCGGTTGGCCAGTTCTTCGTCAATGTCGAGGCGCCGAATACCTATTCGCTGGAGGACTCGGAAGTCTTGGCCGGCCGCCTTGAGAGCCTGGTCTATGAAGCCATCGGCAAGGATGAGCTGGCGACGCTGTTGACCAACGTTGGCGTGACCTTCATCGATTTCCATCGCGTGCGGTTGGGGAGTCAGTACATCCAATTGATCATCGATCTGAAGAAAAAGAAGCCGGAAGGCTTTATCGAGCGCTTTATCTCGCCGCTCGTCAGCCTGCGCTTCGACAACCCGGGCGAGCGTGAACGCGATACCGACGTGATCATCGACGTGTTGCGCGAGCGACTCGATAGGGTGGCGGGTATTCATCGCTACTCGATACTGCGGCCGCAGGGTGGTCCGGCCGGCGCGGATCTGGAGATCGGTATTGTCGGCCAGGATGTGAACCTGTTGCGCCACGAGGCGGACAAGGTGCGTGATTTTCTGCGTCGCTTGCCGGCGACTTCTGACGTACGTCATGACATGGACCCCGGCAAGCTGGAGTTCCGCTACGCGTTGAACGAGCGTGGCCGCCAGCTCGGCCTGACCCAGCGGCAGCTCGCCAGTGCGGTGCGCACCGGCTTTCTCGGCATCGAGGCGGTGTACATCAATTGGAAGAACAAGCGTATTCCGGTGCGTCTGATCTATCCTGACGACTGGCGTCACGACGTCGACGCGCTGGAACGCCTGCCAGTGACGCTGGACAGCGGCAAGGTGGTGCGGTTGCGCGATGTTGCCGACATCAGTCGCGGGCGCGGTTTCAATACCATCAGTCGGCGTGACATGCGGCGCTTGGTGACGATCACCGGCGAGGTGGACGATGACATCATGACCGCCGACGAGGTGGGCGCGCGGGTGCGGCGGCAATTCGGCGACATTGGCAAACGCCATCCCGGCTATGAACTGTTGTTTCTCGGCGAGAAGAAGCAGGCGTCCGAATCGATGCGTGATATTCAGCGCGCCACCTGGATCGCGCTCGGGGTGATCTTCTTCATCCTGGCCAGTTTGTTTCGCTCTTTGCTCGATCCGCTAGTAGTGATGTTCTCCATCCCGTTCGGCGCGATCGGCGTGGTCGTCGGCCATGTGTTGTTCGGTTTTCATTTGCAGTTTCTGTCGATGATCGGCTTTCTCGCGCTGACCGGCATCGTGGTCAACGATTCGTTGATCCTGGTCGATTTCGCTAACCAGCGCCGCGTCGCGGGGCAGGAGCGCATCGCGGCGATGGTGGCGGCGGGTCGCGCGCGTATCCGGCCGATCCTGTTGACCAGCATCACCACCTTTCTCGGTATCTCGCCGCTGATCTTCTTCGCTACCGGTCAGACTGCCTTTCTGTCGCCGATGGCGGTTAGTCTGGGCTTCGGCCTGCTGTTCTCGACCTTGCTGATCCTGCTGGCATTACCGAGTTTCTGGCTGATCGCCGACGATCTCCGATACCTCGCGGGCAGGCTGTGGCACTGGCTGTTTGGTGGCCAGGCCGATTCATCATCGACTTCCGTTTCATCGACTGAGGCTATCCATGATTCAACGCAGTAACGAACTGAATGCCTGGCTGGACGAACGTTTCAATCAGTATGACATCGCTCCGGTTTCCGACGATGCCAGCTTCCGGCGCTACTTCCGCGTCACGCCCGTCGGTAACGCGCAACGCTTCATCGTTATGGATGCGCCGCCCGACAAGGAAGATGTTGCGCCGTTCATCGACATCGCCAAGCGTCTCCGCGCCGCCGGCCTGAATGCGCCCCAGGTACATGCCCGGGACGAGGCGCGCGGCTTTCTGCTGCTGGACGACTTCGCGGACAGGCAGTATCTTGGTGAGCTGAACGACGACAGTGTCGAACGTCTGTACGGCGATGCGCTCGGCGCGCTGGCGGTGATGCAGGCCTGTGTACCCAGCGACGGCCTGCCGGATTATGACGAGACCCTGCTGCGCGCCGAGATGCAGCTGTTTCCCGATTGGCTGTTGGACAGGCAGCTCGGACTGAAGCTGGACGACGGCGATCGACGGCGGCTGGACTCGGTCTTTGACCTACTGGTCGAGAACGCGCTGGCACAACCTCGGGTCTTCGTTCACCGTGACTATCATTCGCGCAACCTGATGCGTCTGGAGAAGGCAAATCCTGGCATCCTGGATTTTCAGGACGCGGTGAACGGGCCACTGACCTATGACCTGGTGTCGCTGTTGCGCGACTGTTACGTGTGCTGGCCGCGTGAACGGGTGGTCGATTGGGCCTGGGGTTATTTCGACCTCGCGGTGCAGTCCGGCATCCTGCGGGAGGAGAACGAGAAGGACTTTCTCCGCTGGTTCGACCTGATGGGCATTCAGCGCCAACTCAAGGCAGCAGGCATCTTCGCGCGCCTCAACTTGCGTGATGGCAAGCCGGGCTATCTTGGAGACATCCCACGTACCCTGGGGTATATCGTCGAGGTCGCGCCGGATTACCCCGAACTGGAAGCGTTTGGCGAATGGCTGCGGGGACGCGTGCTGCCCCGATTGTAGCGTATTCTTGATTTACCCTCGCCTTGGCCTTTTCGACGACCTAATCGAGAGCAAGCGCTTCAAATGGCGAGCCATTCCGGTCAGTCAGGCGTTTGGCGGATTCGTCGCCAGTTCGTCGAGCACTCCGACGGCCTCGTCGAGAGTGCGGAAAGGTAGGTACCAGGTCGAACATTCGCGGATGATGCGATTCACCGCATGGAAACCCCGGCGGCCCTGTAAGGGGTAGTTGAAGGCGTTGCCGGATAGTTTCAGGAAGGCGCGACCCTTGGCGAAGTCGTGCAGCCGGGTCGTCGCATCGGGATCGAACTGTGGAAACACCACCCAGGCGGGTCGCGCGGCTTCCCGCCATCGGCGCAGCGCTTCCTTGCCGGGATGCACATGCGCGACATCGCCCTTGCGCGTGCCGGGGTAGGTTGGCCCGACGATGGCCGCCGGTTCGAAGGCCTTGAATACGTCGATCGACCTGTTCTTCAGTGGGATCGGGCGCGGCAGCGGTTCGATCTCGCCGCTGTCCGGTCGCAACAGGCCAAACTCGTCCGACAGCAGCCGCCAGCCCCGGTAGCTCAGCGCGGCGCACAAGGTGCTCTTGCCCGAGCCGGGTGGCGCGGGCAAGAGCAGCACCTTGCCGTTCTTCTCCAGCACGGCGGAGTGCAGCATCAGGTATTGATGCGATTGCATCGCGATACAGTAGTTCAATCCCCATTCGAACAACGGGTAGGCCTGGTCCAGTGGAAATGGATAGAAAGGCGTATCCATGTCGGTGGAAAACACTGCTTGCGGCCGCAGGCGTCCGCGCAGGCCGGGTCTGCGTCGCACCTGGATATGGAAGTCGATCAGTTGATCGTTCGGCTCGAGTGGTCGCCCCCCATACAGCAGGTCGAGTGTATCGGTCAGTTGCGGCAACGAGGATTCGAGGCGGGTTAGAAAAGGTCCGGTTCGGAACAGCAAGGGAGACTCCCGGAGCGGATTAGCGTGAAAGTATGTGGTGGGTAGCCTGCGATTCGTCCGCGGAAATGCCGTGAATTGGCCCCGACACAACCCGCGGGGAACTGGGGAATGCCGGGAGCATTTCCAGCGCCTTGCCTCGGATATCTTGCGGCCGAACCACGGGCGGCTCCCATGATGGCAGGGGTATCGTTCTCATCATGTGAGTGAATCAGGGATCAGTAAGGTATCGTCGAATGTGCCATCCGAGATCAGACCGAGATAGTTCAGCTGATGCAGATGTTCCTCGATGCGTTGCGCGAACCCGGTCCGTTCGTCGGCCTCGACCCGCCAGGTTTCGATCATGTGGGACAGGATGTCAGGCGTGCCGCATGGGCTTTCGCCGAGCAGATCGATGATATCGATGGACAGTTGATTGAGTACATGGGTGTAGCCGCTCGCCGGGTTGAAGAGGAAATACTCGTCGTTCCAGCAGGTGCGGGAAAAGTGTTCGATCAGTGGGGCGTGCCAGTGGGTTGCCATTCAGCCTGAGCGATCACGGCATCGCGCGAGGATCGCGCAGGGAATCGATCTCAAGGCGAATTTGTCGTGGGCGTCCCGGGGTCGTGACCCGCGATGACGATCCGACGCAGGGCCGGCAGGCGAGCGGGAGAAGGCGCGCGTGGTGCATGAATCTCCGGGGCGGCACGGGGTAAAGCACGAGTCGGAAAGGCCGCGCCACCCCAGGCCCTGGCGGTGGCGCGGAGCGCAGACAGAGGTGATCAAGCGGAGCGCTTGCTCAGGCGAAAGACGCGAGGCAGGATGCCGAAAGCGGATTGCCCGCAAGGGCTGCCCCGCCATCCTGGTCGATATAGTTTCCACCCGCTTGGCGGTAGCCGGTGATCTGCAGGATGTCCGGAGTTGGCTCATCACCGCTCGGTACGCACATCTGATCGGCACCACTGACCAGATTGTTGTTCAATCCAGTGAGGTCGATGCCGGTGTTGGTGTTGTTATCGGTATTCACGGGACCCGCTGCCCAGAACTGATTGTTCAGCGTTGCCTGGGCGGCATTCGCGCTGGCTTGGTCGGTGAACGGGATGCAGGGCGGTTCTGTGCCTTGAATGGCGTTGGTCACGCATTGGTGGCTGCTGGCGTTTGCCATCGCGGCGTTGCTGACGGTCAAGACGACCGGCGCGCTTGCCAAGCCAAGCATGATCTTGCGCCTGCGCGCGAAATCAGCGCCGCCTCGGGCGTTATCGGATGAAGGTTGAGTGGGTTCGTTTGTATTCCGCATGATGTTGTCCTGTTTCGTTGCCCGTTGATATCCGGGGCGGGCATGAATATTTCAAGCTAGCTGTTTATTATTTCAAAGTACCCAACGCCGACACGTGGCCAAGGTGCTCCGCCCGCGTGGCGCTATTATTCATAATCATAAGTACTTAAGCAAAAACCATGCCTTTTATGTAACCCAATGAAATTATGTGTAATTTCGAGAGAGGTCGACAACCCTTTGGCGCAAATTGTAAATAAACCTGACGGTTGATGCATGGCTTATCATCACCAATGAAAGCTGCTAAGGTTCGCGATGCCTCGCCAGGCCATACGGGTAGTCTAGCATCGCCTCGGCGGGTTTTGTCAATCAATTGCACAGCGGGAATCGATACGTGCCAACTTCTGCCGACCCATTGAGCGTGCTGTTTCACGCAGTCATGCGCGATCCCACGCTTTTGCTGAAGCAGGAGGTTGGCCTGCAAAACCGCTTGTTGCGCATGCTGCGACGCCATCTGCTGTTGGGTTCCGTGGCGGTCCGTCTCGACGCCCCTGCTCTGCGAGATGCTCCGCCCAAGCTTTGTGATCTACTAGACGCGGCGCGTACCTATGTCGTCGAATATCGCCGTCAACTGCGCTGGGAGGTGCGTCAGATCGCGAATGCGCTGCATACACTGGATGTGCCTGTGGTGTTGCTGAAGGGTGCCGCCTACGAGTTTCTGGATCTGCCGAACGCGCGTGGCCGCCTGGTTTCAGACGTTGACATCCTGGTGGCGAAAGACGATCTGGCGCGTGTCGAACAGGCATTGCTGGCGAACGGTTGGCGTGGCATGAAGCTCGATGAGTATGATCAGGGCTACTATCGGGAATGGATGCATGAGCTGCCGCCGTTACAGCATCGGGAGCGCGGCACCATCGTCGATGTGCACCATGCGATCCTGCCAGTGACCAGTCGCTTGAAGCCGGATGTCGGGAAGCTGCTGGCCGCTGCCAGGCCCTTGCCGGAGACGCCGTTCCGGGTGCTTTCGCCGGAAGATATGCTGCTGCATGCCTGCGTCCACTTGTTCCACGATGGAGACCTTGGCAACGGCCTGCGTGAACTCTACGATCTACGGGCGATGCTCGATCATTTTGGCGCCGAGGAAGCATTCTGGCCGGGGCTGCTGGCGCGCGCGGCCGAGCAGGGGTTGGAGCGCCCGTTGTATTACGCCTTGTATCACCTGTCCTCGCGGTTGGCGGTGGATCTGCCCACGGGCGCGGCCCGCGCGTTACACGAGTTCTCGCCGCCACGGGGGCTACGCGGACTGGCGAACGCGGCGATGGGTGAGATGTTGCGGCCGGTCACCGCTGACGAGCCTGGGTGGAAACGTCAGGCGGCCGGGGAGCTGTTGTATATTCGTTCCCATTGGCTGCGCATGCCTCCGTTGCTGCTTGCCCGCCATCTATTGACCAAGGCGCGCAAGCGGCGCAAGGCGATCCAGCCGGGCCAGGATCTGGCGCGTGAACGGGATGCGCCGGAGTAATGACTGGGCATGACCCGGCCGGTGTGTCATCAGATGCGGCAACCGCTGGCGCAGGCATAGCGCAGCAGCATCGCGCCTATGCCGATGCCTGCCAAGTCGGCGACGATGTCGGAGAGTGAGGCGCTGCGCGTGGGGATATAGTATTGCGCGACCTCGATCGATGCGCCGTAGCCGAGCAACAGCGCGGCCTTGTAACGCAGGCGTATCATCGGAAAGCTGCAATGGGCGAGAAAGGTCAGCCAGACGAAAGCTGCGACGTGTTGTAGTTTGTCGTCCACCAACTCGCCGATGACCGGTGGGCCGTTCGGTGTCAATGCCAGCCAGGTGATGATTGCCAGCGAGGCGAGGAAGATTGTGCCATAGCCGTGTTTATTCATGTCTCTTCTGTTTCCCTTGCGATCGCCCGATAACCGATGTCGGTACGGTAATAGACGCCTTTCCAGTGGATCCCGGCGGCTAACTCGTAGGCCGCGCGGCGTGCCTCGGCGACATTGTCGCCGAGCGCCGTGGCGCACAAGACGCGTCCGCCGGCGGTGACGATCTGGCCATTCTTTTCGGTGGTGCCGGCATGGAATACCTTGCGGTCCGCTGTTTCCTCCGTGGGCAGCCCCTGTATCGGCAGACCGCTCTGGTAGCCGCCCGGGTAGCCGCTAGCCGCCAGCACTACGCCAAGGGCCGGGCGCTGATCCCAGTCCGCTCGCGCCTGGTCCAGCTTTCCGTCCAATGCCAAGCCGCACAATTCCACCAGATCGGAACGCAGTCGCATCATAATCGGTTGGGTCTCCGGGTCGCCGAAGCGGCAGTTGTATTCCAGTACCCTTGGCACGCCGTCGGCATCGATCATCACCCCGGCGTAGAGGAAGCCGGTGTAGGGCAAGCCCTCGGCCTCCATCCCGGCGATGGTCGGCCGGATGACCTGATCCATGATGCGCTCGTGTATCTCCGGCGTGACCACGGGCGCTGGTGAATAGGCGCCCATGCCGCCGGTGTTCGGTCCTTGGTCGCCGTTGTCGCGCGCCTTGTGATCCTGCGAGGTCGCCATTGGCAGGATGTGTTCGCCGTCGGCCATGACGATGAAGCTTGCCTCCTCGCCTTGCAGAAACTCCTCGATGACGACGCGATGGCCGGCCTTGCCGAAGGCGTTGCCGGCGAGCATGTCGCGCACCGCAGCCTCGGCGGTATCCAGGTCATGGGCCAGGATCACGCCCTTGCCGGCGGCCAGGCCATCGGCCTTCACGACAATCGGCGCGCCGACCTCGCGCAGATAGGCGAGCGCCGCGTCGATATCGGTGAAGGTGCCATGGGCGGCGGTCGGGATGGCATGACGCGCGAGAAAGTTCTTGGCGAATGCCTTGGAGCCTTCCAGTCGCGCGGCGTCTCGGCTGGGACCGAAGCAGCGCAGCCCGGCGGCCTGGAAGGCGTCGACGATGCCCAGCACCAAGGGTATCTCGGGACCGACGAGGGTCAGGCCGACTGCGTTGTTCTTGGCGAACTGGACCAGCGCGGGCAGATCCTCGACACCGATCGGGACGTTCTTCACACGGGCTTCGAGCGCGGTGCCGGCATTGCCCGGCGCGACGAATACCGTGTCGGCAAGGGGCGACTGGGCGGCCTTCCAGGCCAGGGCGTGCTCGCGACCGCCGCCGCCGATGACGAGAATGTTCATAGGGCTACCTGTGGGCAATGATACCGCGCCGGCTGGCGCGGACGAAATCGATCAGATGCTGGACCTCCGGTGTCGGCTTGGCGCGTTGCAGCGCGTCCAGCGCCTCTTGCTGGCGCAGGCCGGAGCGGTAGAGCAGGCGATAGGCGCGCTTGATCGCGCGCCGCGCGTCCGGGTCGAGGCCGGCGCGCCGCAGGCCGATGACGTTCAGTCCGACGACTTCGGCGCGATGTCCATCGGCCATCGCATAGGGTGGCACATCTTTCGATGCGCCAGACAGGCCGGACAGCAGCGCATAAGAGCCGATTCGGCAGAACTGGTGGACCGCGATCAGGCCGGAGAGAAAGATATGGTGCTCCAGCTCGCAATGGCCGCCTAGGGTCGCGCCGTTAGCGAATATGTTGTGGTCGCCGAGGATGCAGTCGTGCGCCACATGGCTCATCGCCATCAGGTAGTTGTGATTACCGATGCGCGTGCCGTGCTCGCTCTTCACGCCCCGGCTGAGGTTGACTCCCTCGCGGAAATGGTTGTCGTCGCCGATCACCAGCGGCTTGCCCTTGTCCGGCGCATAGCTCAGGTCCTGTGGATCGCCGCCGACCACCGCGCCGTGGTCGAAGCGGTTGCGCGCGCCGATTGTGGTGCCGGCGTAGATGCGCACGTTCGAGCCGATACGGCAGTCCGCGCCGATGACCACCCCGGTGTCGACCACGCTGTATGGACCGATCTCGACCGACGGATGCACGTCGGCGCCGGGATCGACGATAGCGCTCGGGTGGATGCCCATCGCTGAACTCAGTGACGAAAGTGGCGCATGCCGGTGAACAGCATTGCAATGCCGTGTTCGTTGGCGGCGGCGATGACTTCCTCGTCACGCATCGAGCCGCCGGGCTGGATGACCGCGCGGATGCCAACCTCGGCGGCGTTGTCCAGGCCGTCGCGGAAGGGGAAGAAGGCATCCGATGCCATCACCGAGCCAGGCACGTCGAGGCCGGCGTGCTCGGCCTTGATGGCGGCGATGCGCGCCGAGTTCACGCGGCTCATCTGGCCGGCGCCGACGCCGATGGTCATAGCGTCCCTGGCGTAGACGATGGCATTGGACTTGACGAACTTCGCAACCTTCCAGGCGAACAGTAGATCAGCCATCTCGGCCTCGCTCGGGGCGCGCTCGGTGACGCTCTTCAGCTCGCTGTACAGCGCCAAGTCCGCATCCTGTACCAGCAGGCCGCCGACGACGCGTTTGAAATCCAGGCGCGCGCCGGATGCCGCGCGCCACGGGCCGCATTCGAGCAGGCGTACATTCTTCTTTGTCGCGATCACCTCGGCGGCCTCGGCGCTGACGCTGGGCGCGATGATCACCTCGACGAACTGACGCTCGACGATGGCTGCGGCGGTGGCGCCATCCAGCGCCTGGTTGACCGCGATGATACCGCCGAAGGCGGATTCCGGGTCGGTCTGGAAGGCGCGGTCGTAGGCCGCCAGCAGGCTGTCGCCGGTCGCCACGCCGCACGGATTGGCGTGCTTGACGATCACGCAGGCCGGGCCGTCGTCGAATTGCTTGACGCATTCCAGCGCGGCATCGGTGTCGCCGATGTTGTTGTATGAGAGTGCCTTGCCTTGCAACTGGCGGGCGGTCGCGACACAAGGCTCGGTGACATCTTCGGCGACATAGAAGGCCGCGTTCTGATGCGGGTTCTCGCCATAGCGCATCGTCTGCGTCTTGCGGAATTGACTGTTGAAGGTACGCGGGAAGCCTTCTGGCTTGCCGTTGTCCACCACCTTGCCGAGGTAGTTGGCGATGGCGCCATCGTAATGCGCGGTATGCTCGAAGGTCTTCACTGCCAAGTCGAAGCGCAATGCCTCGCTGGTCGCGCCGTCGTTGCCTGCCATGTCGTCGAGCACGCGTTGGTAGTCGGCGCTGTCGACCACTACGGTCACGTCGCGATGGTTCTTCGCCGCCGCGCGCAGCATCGTCGGACCGCCGATATCGATGTTCTCGATTGCGTCGGCCAGTTCGCAGTCGGGTTTCGCGACGGTGGCCTCGAATGGGTACAGGTTTACGACGATCAGGTCGATCGGCGCGATGTCGTGTTCGGCCATCACCGCGTCGTCGGTGCCACGCCGGCCGAGGATGCCGCCATGGATCCTCGGGTGCAGGGTCTTCACGCGGCCATCCATCATCTCCGGAAAGCCGGTATGCTCGCCGACTTCGGTGACACCAATGCCTGCCTCGGCGAGCAGCCGGGCGGTACCGCCGGTGGAGAGGAGTTCCACGCCTTGCGCGACGAGCGCCTTGGCGAAGGCGACGATGCCGTTCTTGTCAGACACGCTGAGCAGCGCGCGGGAAATCTTCGTCATGTTGAAAGCTCGAAAGGATCTAATGGGGATCTATGGGAGCGCCTCGCGGCGCGGTCATTCGATAGAATATAAACTTAGCTTCTTGCGTAGCGTGCTGCGGCTGATGCCGAGCAGCGCTGCGGCGCGTGTCTGATTGCCGCCGGTGTATTCCATGACGGTCTCGAACAAGGGTTGTTCGACCTCGCGGATGACAAGCTGGTACAGCGGCGAGGCGCTGTGTCCGTTGAGTTGGTCAAGATAGCCGAGCAACGCGCCGCGCACGCATTCACGTAATGGCTCGGTGTCTTTCTGCTTGATCACGCGTAGCAGGCGCTCGGGCTGGTCGGATGCCGTTATTGTGCTGGTTATCATGCTGCCGCCTCCTGGCTTTTCTGTTTCTGGAAAAACGTCGTTATTGCCGCGATCTGCTCGGCGGCCGTCTCTAGGCTGTTGATCTGTCGCCGGAACACCGCGCTGCTGGGCTGTGTTCGGCTGTACCAGGCGATGTGCTTGCGCGCGATGCGCACCCCATGCCGTTCCCCATAAAAGGCATGTAGCGCCTCGATATGGCGCAGCAGCAGATCCCGGATCCAGGGTGGAGAGGGTTCCGGCGGGCGCTCGCCGGTGGCGAGGAAATGCCGGATCTCGCGGAAGATCCAGGGTCGTCCTTGAGCCGCGCGGCCGATCATCAGCGCATCGGCGCCGGTATCGGCGAGCACCCGGGCGGCCTTCTCCACAGAGTCGATGTCGCCGTTGGCGATGACCGGAATGTCGATGGCTTGCTTGATGTCGCGTATCGTCTGGTATTCGGCATTGCCGGAATAACCGCAGTCGCGGGTTCTGCCATGAACGGCCAACGCCTGTATACCGGCGTTTTCGGCGATTCTGGCAATCTCCACGCCATTCCGGTGTTGCCTGTCCCATCCCGTGCGGATCTTTAACGTTACCGGAACCGGCACCGCTTTGACAACGCTTTCGAGGATTTTTTTCACTCGATCCGGCTCCCTGAGTAACGCCGATCCCGCCGCGACCCGGCAGACCTTCTTCGCCGGGCAGCCCATGTTGATGTCGATGATGCGCGCGCCATTGGCGACATTCAAGCGCGCCGCCTCGGCCATCCTGGCCGGGTCGGTGCCGAGTATCTGCACCGCGATCGGGCCGGGTTCGTCATCGTGATTCAGGCGTTGCAACGATTTGCGGCTGCCCCAGAGACTGGTGTCGGCGTGGAGCATCTCGGATACCGCCAGATCGGCACCGAGCCGACGACACAGCTTGCGGAAAGGCAGATCGGTGACGCTGGCCATTGGCGCGAGAATCAGGTTTCCCGAAAGCGGAATGGGTCCGATATGCATGCTGTCATCGTTAGGCGTGGCGGTGGGTGGGCGATTCTACGCCTTTGCCTGGAAGCTGTCAGCCGGTTTGGATCAATGAAACTCGAAACGATAACCGACGGCGCGCGGTCCCGGGTCGACCAGCAGGACGCTGGCGTCACGTATCGAATGGGCGCGGAACAGGCTGTCGGGCGAGATTCCGGGTAGCAGGTATTCGCGGGGTTCGAAGGTGCGTTTCCCGACGATGTGCTCCTCGGTATCCAGCAGGGCCACGTCGATTTTCGGATAGGGCTGGTCGAAGTCGGCGGCGTTGCCGAGAGTCAGTGAGATCAGTAGGCTCTTCACTGGTTTGTCGATGTTCTTTACATCGCTGAGCAATACGCGGATCAGGCTGGCGTCCTGTCGGGCGGGCGCCTTGCAGCCGAGCGGCGCGCACATCTGGTCCAGCAGCCAGCGTGTTTTCGGGTGTTCGATCGCCTTTTCTCGGTTGAACCACAGCAATTGAAACACCAGTACATATAACAGCAGCAGGCCGAGCATGCCCAGGCCGAGTGTCTTCAGCCAGGCGGGGATATGCACGGCCAGCGCGTCGTCGATGCTGATCGCCTCGGGGCGAGACGCATCGATGTCTGGCAGGCTGGTGAACAGGCTGTCCCCGGGGAGGCTCTGTTCCGCTTGCCGGCTTGTATCCCCGCCGCGCGGTTCGGAGAGATGGCTGGAATGCAGGCTGCTCCGGTCATCGAGAATCGATGAGTCGATGGGCTCGGTCAGGCAGCTGTCCAGCCAGCTGAACTCGTCGTCCGGGCCGTGGTCCTCCAGCGGGTTGAACGTGTTGCCGCAGTGCGAGCAGTGAGCCGTGCCCTGATGCTTTTCCAGCGAGGCGTCGGAAATCTCGGTGTCTTCATGACACTTGGGGCAGCGGGCGAGCACGGTTCAGCTGCCTCTGACAGGGCGCATGGATCGCTTGCCGCCTGTTGGGCGCGGTCGGGTTGTGGTCGGGCGATAGAGCGTCACGATGCGAGTGGATTCCTGCTAGGGCCTGTTAATACCAAATCAATGTACTTTGCTGAGACGCTTTTTTGTCCAGCAAGGCAGAATGAGCGATGTGTCGCGAGGCGACATGAGCGAATGATAACGCCGCTGGGCGGAAAAAGCGCCTCAGCCGTTGGGCAACAAAGCCCATTACTTTCGTGTTAACAGGCCGTTGAAAAATGACATTTTTCAACGGCCTGGGTGCGGTACAGGGATGTACCGCCATTTTCGATGACTGCAAGTCATGGAAAATGAAGGAACCGGAAAATGCGATTTTCCAACACCCCGCTAAGTCCGACAGACTTCTAGCCCGGATTTCTCTCAGGCCTTCTACTGCGGCGGCCCAATGGCACGCCCTGACTGGCGTTCGCTCGGTCGCGAATGCCAGCCATGCCGCACCTTTGAACCACCTCGCAACGAACGCCGGTGAGAAATCCGGGTTAGTGCCGGCGGATGGCGTGTAGCATCACCCAATCGGACTCGCCGGCTGGCGGCATGAAAACAAAGTCTTGCGCATACGCCGATGTCACCGCATCGACCTGCGTGTCGAGTATTCCGGACAGTAGCAGATTGCCGCCCGGCTCCACAAGCGAGCCGATACGCTCGCGCAGCTCGGTCAGCGTGCTCGCGAGGATGTTCGCGATGACGAGGTCGGCCGATGGTGGTGGCGCATCGGAGCCGTGGCGGATATCCAGTAGCGCGCGGCACTGGTTGCGCTCGGCGTTGTCGGCGCTGGCTTGCAGCGCCTGCGGATCGTGGTCGATGGCGACCACCGAGCGCGCGCCGAGCTTCAGCGCGGCGATGCCGAGGATGCCGGAACCACAGCCGAAGTCGATAACGCGCTGATCGCGAATATCGTGTTGGTCCAGCCATCGCAGGCACAGCGAGGTGGTGGGATGGGTGCCCGTGCCAAAGGCCAGGCCGGGGTCCAGGTCGACGATGGTTGCCTCAGGCTCGTCCACCTGGAAGCCGCTCGGACGAACCCAGAGGCGATCGCCAAAGCGCATCGGTTCGAAACGATCCAGCCAGGCGCGCTCCCAATCCTGGTCGGCCAGCGCTTCCAGCGCGAGGCGCTCACCGACATCCCGCCCGAGCGCCTGGCTGATGGTGCTGTAGAGTTTTTCGCGGTCGATGGTGGCGTCGAAAAGGCCGGTGACGCGGGTCTCCCGCCACAAGTGGGTATCGCCCGGAGGCGGCTCCAGGATGGGTTCGTCGCCGGCGTCGGTGATGGTCACCGACAAGGCGCCGAGGCTTTCCAGCAGCAGTTCGATCAGTGCGGCTTCACCGCTGTCGCCGAGGATGTGGGCCTGTAGCCAGGACATGTGAACGAACTCAGAGTCCCAGCTTCTTTTCGAGATAATGGATATTGACTCCACCCTCGGCGAAGGCGGCATCGCGCAGGATGTCCTGCTGCAACGGGATATTCGTCTTGATGCCATCGATGACCATCTCGCTGAGCGCGGTGCGCATGCGCGCCAGCGCCGAGTCGCGTGTGTCGCCGTGCGCGATCAGCTTGCCGATCATCGAATCATAGTGCGGTGGCACCTTGTAGCCGCTGTAGATGTGGCTGTCGATGCGGATCCCTGGGCCGCCGGTGAAATGTACCGATTTCAGCGTGCCGGGGCAGGGCATGAAGTTTTCCGGATTCTCGGCATTGATGCGGCACTCGATGGCATGGCCGTTGATGCCGATGTCCCGCTGCGCGTGACCCAGTGGTTCGCCTCCGGCGATGCGGATCTGCTCGCGCACGATGTCCACGCCAGTGATCATCTCGGTGACTGGGTGTTCGACCTGTACGCGGGTGTTCATCTCAATGAAATAGAACTCGCCGTTTTCGTACAGAAACTCGAAGGTGCCGGCGCCACGATAGCCGATGCGGCGGCATGCGGCGGCGCATATCTCGCCCATGCGCGCGCGCGTCTCGGCATCGATGCCAGGGGCCGGCGCCTCCTCGACGACCTTCTGGTGGCGACGTTGCATGGAGCAGTCTCGCTCGCCCAGATGGATCGCGTTGCCGTGCGTGTCGGCGAGCACCTGAAACTCGACATGACGCGGGTTTTCGAGAAATTTTTCCATGTACACCGTATCGTTGCCGAATGCGTTCTTCGCTTCCGCCTTGGTCAGCGCGATTGCGCTGAGCAGGGTGGCCTCGGAATACACCACGCGCATGCCACGTCCGCCTCCACCACCGGATGCCTTGATGATCACCGGGTAGCCGACCTCTTGACCAAGTCGCAGGGTGCGCTCGGTGTCCTCGGTAAGCGGTCCGTCGGAGCCGGGCACGCAGGGCACGCCAGCGACCTTCATCGCCTCGATCGCGGTGATCTTGTCACCCATCTGGCGGATGGTCTCCGGGCGCGGGCCGATGAAGATGAAGCCGCTGTTCTCGACGCGTTCGGCAAAGTCGGCGTTTTCCGACAGGAAGCCATAGCCCGGGTGGATGGCCTCGGCGCTGGTGACCTCGGCGGCCGAGATCAACGCGGGGACGTTCAGATAGCTGTCGGCCGATGGCGCCGGGCCGATGCACACCGATTCGTCGGCCAGGCGGACGTGTTTCAGCTCGCGGTCGGCATCGGAATGCACCGCCACGGTATGGATGCCGAGTTCCTTGCAGGCGCGCAGGATGCGCAGCGCGATTTCGCCCCGGTTGGCGATAACGATTTTGTTGATCATGGCGGACTCAGGCAATGACGAAGAGCGGCTGATCGTATTCCACCGGCTGGCCGTTCTCGACCAGGATCTTCTTTACCACGCCAGCGATATCGGATTCGATCTGGTTGAGGATCTTCATGGCTTCGATGATACATAGTGTATCGCCGGTGGCAATGCTGTCGCCTTCCTCAACGAAGGCGTTGGCGCCCGGAGAGGGCGCGCGGTAGAAGGTGCCGACCATCGGTGAGCGGATGATGTGCCCCTCGATCGCCTCGTCGGTCTCGCAAACATCTTCCGCCGCCGCTGGCGGAGGGGGCGGCGCGACGGGTGGCGGAGGCGGCGCGGCGGCATAGGACTGTGGCGCCGCGGCGATCACCGGCGCGACGGCGCTGGCGCGGCTGATGCGCACCGATTCCTCGCCCTCGTGAATCTCGATCTCGGCGACGTCGGATTCCTCCAGTAGCTCGATCAGTTTCTTGATTTTGCGGATGTCCATTGAATGACCTCGTTCAGGTGTTTCGGTGGCTCGACAAGGTGTGCGCGGCGGCCCGCAGGGCGAGTGAATAGCCCAGGGTGCCCAGTCCGGCGATGACGCCGACGGCGACATCCGACAGATAGGAATGCTGGCGGAAGGGTTCGCGCGCATGCACATTGGAGATATGGATCTCGATAAACGGAATGCCAACCCCGAGCAGCGCATCGCGTAGCGCGACGCTGGTATGCGTGAAGGCCGCTGGATTGATCAGAATGAAATCGATATGCTGGCCAGCGGCGGCATGCACGCGCTCGACCAGTTCATGTTCGGCATTGCTCTGGAAGCTGTGCAACTCGATGTCCATGGCATCGGCCTGCTCGCCGAGACGTTGCTCGATGGCGTGCAGCGTGTCATTGCCATAGATGCTGGGTTCGCGGCTGCCGAGCAGATTGAGATTTGGGCCATTCAGCAGAAGGATTTGATGTCTGGACACGGTTCGAGAGGCCGATGATGTCTGGAATAGCGGTTAATTGTCGCGAAATTACCCGCAATTGTCCATAAATTGCGCATATTTTTCGCGGTTCATCGACCCCATGCGATACATCCGCGCATGCGGGCCGTCCCCGGCGTCCGCCATCGCGCTGAAATCCCGATGCAAATCAATGGCCTGTGAGATATGGCCAGGGTCAGTCGAATGGCGGATCAGGATGAAAGTCGCCTGTTGGTTGCCAGTCATCCTTCCGCGGGAGCGCTATGAACAGGTGTTTGCTGGTTTGGTCTCGGTCAAACTGCGGGTAGCCTTTCAGGATCCAGGATGTTTCCGGTCTCGACAGGGAAGTTGACACGTGCGCCATCTCGTTCCTGGCGGGGAGCGAAAAGGCGGTGGGGCTATTTCCGACAACGATCGTGCTAGCCGTTTTTCAATAGGCCAGTGATCAGCTTTTCCAGGTCATCGCGCGACCAGGCGCCCTCGCGGGTTGCGACCAGTCTCCCGACCTTGTCGAACACGGCCGTGAACGGCAGCGCCCGCAAGCGGTTGCCGAGCCGGCGCGACAATTCCGCGCCATCCATCTCGGCGACCAGCAGCGGGAAATCGATATCCATGTCCTGGGCGAACACCTCGACCGCGACCGGTGTGTCGATGGCAATGCCGACGAAGCGCACGCCCGCGTTGAAATAGCGTTCCTGAAGCGCTTGAAAGCCGGGCATCTCCTGTTTGCACGGCGCGCACCAGGTTGCCCAGAAGTTCAATATGACGATGTTGCCGGCCCATTCCGCGTTGTTGTGCGCTTTCCCCCAAGGATCCTTGAGGCGAAAGTCTGGCAGCGAGTTGAGATAGGCTGTGCCGGTGTGCTGTTGTTGCTGTCGCAACCATTTGGCCAGGTAGGCGCCGCTGCCACCGAGGATGAAGACGATGACCGCGAGCAGGCCGAGGGTGCGTGGATGCATCAGCGTACCTTGTGGATCTGACTGCTGAATTCATCGGCATCCATGAAGCCGACCACGCGCAGACTCTTGCGTTCTGCGCCATCCAGTCCGAAGAACAGGATCGCCGGTGGACCCGGGATGTCGAAGCGTTTCATCAATGCCTTGTCGGTATCATCGTTGGTGGTGACATTGGCCTGTAGCACGACGAAGCGGGACAATGCCTGGACCACCTTGGGGTCGGAGAAGGTGTAGCGTTCCATCTCCTTGCAGGAGACGCACCAGTCGGCATAGAAATCGAGCATCACCGGCTTGCCCTGGGCATTCGCCTCGGCGATCGCGCGGTTCAGGTCGGTAGAGGATTTGATCGCGCCCATCTCCAGGTGCGTCGCGGCCGAGCCGGCGGCGCTGCCGCCGAAGCGGATGCCGCGCAGCGGCTGCACCGTATCCTTGCCGCCGAGCGCGACGCCGATCAGCATCAGCACGCCGTAGACCAGCACCGCGAAGCCCAGCCCCTTCCATAACTTGCGCCAACCTCCGCCGTTCGCCGGCAGCGGCTCCAGCGCGCCCATGTAGACCGACGAGGCGATCAACAGCAGGCCCCACAAGGCCATCGCGATGGTCGGGCTGATGATGCGCTCCAGTAGCACGATGGCGACGCCGAGCAGGGTGACACCGAAGAATGCCTTGATCGCATCCATCCAGGGTCCGGCCTTCGGCAACAGTTTGCCGGCCGAGGTGCCGAGCAGGATAAGCGGTGCGCCCATGCCCAGCCCCATCATGAACAACGCCAGTCCGCCGAGCAGCGGATCCTGGGACTGACCGATATAGATCAGCGCGCCAGCCAGTGGCGGCGCGACACAGGGTCCGACGATCAGCGCCGACAGCATGCCCATGATCGCGACACCGGCGAGATGCCCGCCCTGCTGCTTATTGCTCAGTGCGGTCAGCTTGCTTTGCAGGCTGCTCGGCAGTTGCAATTCATAGAAGCCGAACATCGACAGCGCCAGCAGCACGAAGATCAGCGCGAACACGCTGAGTATCCATGGGTTCTGGAACGCGGCTTGCAGATTGGCGCCGAACAGCCCGGCGATGACACCGGCGATGGCGTAGGTCAGGGCCATCGCGATGACGTACACCAGCGACAGGATCAACCCTTTGCGCACCGTGATCGCGGCACTGTGGCCGGCGATGATGCCGGAAAGGATCGGGATCATCGGGAATACGCAGGGTGTCAGCGACAGTAGCAGGCCGAAACCGAAGAACGACAGCAGGATCAGCCACGGATTGCCACCACCGAGCAGCGCGGTGATCTGGTCCTGTTCCGACATCTCGGTCGCGGCCGTGGCTGGCGTCGTGGCGGCCGGCGTGTTTGTCGGCGGCGTGGTATTCAGGGCCTCTGCTTGGGCGACTGCTGGCAGCAGCAGTTGCCGCTTCTGACGTTGCGGCGGATAGCAGATCCCGCGCTCGGCGCAGCCCTGATAGCTGACGTTCAGCTCGGCGGGAATCTCGGCCGTCGCGCCGCGTTGCAAGGGGACATCGATGTCCAGACTGTTGTGATACACCGCGACATCGCCGATCTCGCCGTTCGGCAGGATGGAATTCTTCTTGATCTGCGGTTTCGGCAGCCGATATTCCCCGATGCGGACATTCGCCGCCGCCAGGTCGAACTTGATCTGATCCTGATACAGATAGGTGCCATCGGCGATGTCCCAGTGCAGATGCAGTGTGCGACCGTCTTTCACCTCGGCATCGAAGACATAGGCCTTCTCCACCGGCAGAATGTCGTCTTTACCCAGCCCCATGCTGTCGCCCAACGCGCTCAGGCCGCCCAGCGGGCTGGTCTCCGGCGTGTTCGTCAAGGCCGACGCCACCGGTGTCAACGCGGTGGTCTTCGCTGGCTTGGCTTGTGGTAGATCAACCTTGAAGCGGCGATGCTGTGGCGGATAACAGAGTCCGGCATCCGCGCAGCCCTGGTAGATGGCTTCGATCTCGACCTCGCCCGAAGCGTTGCCCGTGATCGGCACCAGGACGCTGGCCCGGTGGTGATAGACCTCCAGCTTGCCAAAGAATGGATCGTTCTTCGCTTCCGCTGGTGGCAACTTCGCCTCGCCGAGGCTGACGCCGGGCGTCTTGCTGTTGAAGCGGAACTTACTCTTATACAGGTAATAGCCATCGGCGATGGCCCATTCCAGGCGCGCGCCATTCGCGTCGACGGACTTGATTTCCGGCTTGAAGGCCTCATCTACCAGCAGGAAGTCGTCCTCGGCGAGTGCGTTTGCGGACAGCGCGAACAGCAGGCAGGTGACGAACAGGGAACTCAGTCGGTGGTACATTGATTCACCCATTGAAGATAGGGGGGCAAGCCGTCGACGACGGGCAACGCGATCAATTCCGGTACATCATGGGGATGCAATGCGGAAAGCCGTTCGCGTAACGCGGGAAGGCGGACATTGGTGGTTTTTATCATCATAAGGACTTCGTTGTCGTCGCACAGTTCCCCTTGCCAAGCGTAGACCGAGCGGATGCCCGGTAGGATGTTGACGCAAGCCGCCAGGCGCTCCTCTACCAGGGTCTTCGCCAGGGCGGTTGCCAGGGTCTCGTCCGGTAGTGTCGACAGGGCAAGCAATACCTCGGCCATGATGCTAGGGTCTGTCAACGCGAAAGCAACGCACGCTGCTGAGACGCTTTTTTTGTCCAGCAAGGCAGAATGAGCGATGTGTCGTGAGGCGACATGAGCGCATGATAACGCCGCTGGGCGGAAAAAGCGTCTCAACCCTCTGGATTGCGCCTGAAAACGCGCCACTCGGCGTTGCTCGTCGTTTATCTGGAATGACCAAACGTCGCTCCTCGCGCCTTGATTGGCGCTTTTTCAGGCGCAACAAAACCCATTGGTTTCGTGCTAACAGGCCTTAGCAGGTCATTGAAAATGAGGGAGCCGGGAAATCGCATTTTCCGGTTCCGTCGTTGAAAAAGTCCATGGAAGGACTTTTTCAACATCCTGTTAGGCTCCGTGGCGGCGGAAAAGCCGAAAGTGTATCCCTCTGATGACCGCTTGTGTACCCTTTTTCTTGCCACAGATACTTTCATGGTAACCTTGCCACTATGTTGAATCCTGGACTCCTGCTGTTGATCCTGTTCGTCGGGGTGCCGCTGGTCGAACTCTATGCGATGATCCAGATCGGTGGCGAGATCGGCGCCTTTCCGACCGTATTCCTGGTGGTGTTCACCGTCTTGCTCGGTGGTCTGTTGGTGCGCATGCAGGGACTTTCGACGCTGATGCGCGTGCGCGCCACGATGGCGCGTGGCGAGGTGCCGGCGATCGAGATGTTCGAAGGCGTGGCATTGATACTCGCGGGCGTATTGTTGCTATTGCCCGGTTTCATCACCGATGCTGTCGGCTTCCTGCTGCTGATTCCCCCGCTGCGTCGCTGGCTGGTGAGGCATTGGTTGAATGCCTCCGGACGCGCCGATGTGCATGCCACCATCGTCGGCGAGGCACGCCGGGTGGAGCGGTCGCGCATCATCGACGTCGAGTGCCGACGCGACGATTGAAGCGTCCCGGTCCGGGCTTTGCCCGGGCATCCCCCCCGCGTGGCCCCTCCCGTCGTCCCCGAATCAGAAATTTTTCTCTCGGACCCTCTTGACTCTGCGCTTTTTGCCCCTATTATTAGCACTCGCTTTGATCGAGTGCTACTAGTAGCGCTCGCTATGAAAACTCATGAACTCACCACAGTTGGAGATAGGTTCCTATGAAGATTCGTCCATTGCACGACCGCGTTGTCGTTCGTCGTCAGGAAGAAGAGCGCACCACGGCCGGCGGTATCGTACTGCCGGATAGCGCCACCGAGAAACCGGCGGAAGGCGAGATCGTCGCCGTTGGGAATGGCAAGATCACCGACAGCGGCGACGTGCGTCCGCTGGATGTCAAGGTTGGCGACAAGGTGCTGTTCGGCAAGTACTCCGGCACCGAGGTGAAGGTCGACGACGAAGACCTGCTGGTGATGCGCGAGGAAGACATCATGGCGGTCATCGAAGGCTGATCGCGCGGATACCGGACAACCCAGACAATCATTATTTAGGAAAAGGTAGCAAGACATGACTGCAAAAGAAGTGAAATTCTCCGATGACGCCCGCGCGCGCATGCTCAACGGCGTCAACATCCTGGCCAATGCGGTAAAGGTCACCCTTGGCCCGAAAGGCCGCAACGTTGTGCTCGAAAAGAGCTTCGGCGCGCCGACCATCACCAAGGATGGCGTGTCCGTGGCGAAAGAGATCGAGCTGACCGACAAGTTCGAGAACATGGGCGCGCAGATGGTCAAGGAGGTCGCCTCGCAGACCTCCGATATCGCCGGTGACGGCACCACCACCGCGACCGTGCTCGCGCAGGCCATGGTTCGCGAAGGCCTGAAGGCGGTGGCCGCCGGCATGAATCCGATGGATCTGAAGCGTGGCATGGACAAGGCCGTGAGCGCGGCGGTCGATTCGTTGCGCGACCTGTCCGAGCCTTGCGCCGACGACAAGGCGATTGCTCAGGTCGGCACCATCTCAGCGAACTCCGACGAGAACATCGGTAGCATCATCGCCAACGCGATGGAAAAGGTCGGCAAGGAAGGCGTCATCACCGTCGAGGAAGGCTCCGCACTGGACAACGAGCTGGATGTCGTCGAAGGCATGCAGTTCGACCGTGGTTATCTGTCGCCCTACTTCGTCAACAACCAGCAGAGCATGGCTTGTGATCTGGAAGATCCGATGATCCTGCTGCACGACAAGAAGATCTCCAACATCCGCGACCTGCTGCCGGTACTGGAAGCTGTCGCAAAGGCTGGTCGTCCACTGCTGATCATCGCCGAGGATGTCGAGGGCGAGGCATTGGCCACGTTGGTGGTCAACACCATTCGCGGCATCGTCAAGGTATGCGCGGTGAAGGCGCCGGGCTTCGGGGATCGGCGCAAGGCCATGTTGCAGGATATCGCCATCCTGACCGGTGGCACCGTGATCTCCGAGGAAGTCGGCCTGACATTGGAGAAAGCCACCCTGAACGAGCTGGGTTCGGCGAAGAAGGTCCAGGTCACCAAGGAAGAGACCACCATCATCGACGGCGCTGGTGTCGAGGCCGACATCAAGGCGCGCGTCGAGCAGATCCGCGCGCAGATCGAGGAAGCCACCTCCGATTACGACAAGGAGAAGCTCCAGGAGCGTGTCGCCAAGCTGGCGGGTGGTGTCGCGGTGATCAAGGTTGGCGCCGCCACCGAGGTTGAGATGAAGGAAAAGAAGGCGCGTGTCGAGGATGCCTTGCACGCTACCCGCGCCGCCGTCGAAGAGGGCGTCGTGCCCGGTGGCGGCGTCGCACTGGTGCGCGCGCTGGCCAAGGCCAAGTCCGTCAGCGGCGACAACCACGATCAGGATGTCGGCGTTGGCATCGCCTGCCGCGCGATGGAAGAACCGCTGCGCCAGATCGTCGCGAATGCCGCCGGAGAACCCTCGGTCGTGTTGAACGCGGTTACCGATGGCAGTGGCAACCACGGCTACAACGCCGCCACAGGCGAATACGGCGACATGGTCGCGATGGGCATCCTCGATCCGACCAAGGTGACCCGTTCCGCATTGCAGAACGCCGCTTCCGTGGCCGCTTTGATGATCACCACCGAGTGCATGATCGCCGAAGAGCCGAAGGAAGAGGCTGCGCCGATGCCAGACATGGGCGGCGGTATGGGCGGTATGGGTGGCATGGGCGGCATGATGTAAGCTGGCCTTGCCTCCGTCGGTGTCGATCATGGAACGAGCGATGCCGCGGCGCACAAGAAAAAAGCCCCGCGTCAGCGGGGCTTTTTTGTCGGTAGAACGTGGGTTATTCTTTCTTGCTTTTCTTGTCCTTTTTGCTCTTTTTGTCCTTCTTCTTATCTCCTTTTTTATCCTTCTTGGCTTTCTTTCCCGACTTCTTGCCGTCCTTGTCCTTCTCGGCTTTGATCTTCTTTTGGGCTTTCCGGCTGTTCTTGCTATCCTTTACATGACTTTTTTCTCGTGGTTTCTCGGCCGTGTCGAAGGATTTCGGTCGTCTGGAACTCGTGCTGGCTTGGCGGGACGAGGCGGCGGGTTTCGACAGGCTTTTGCCACTGCCCTTGGTGATACCGCTGCTCAGCGACAGGTTGCGGCGGATGCTGTTCAGCGTGGTTTCGCCGATGCCGGGAACCTTGGTCAAGTCGTCGAGCTTCTTGAACGCGCCATGTTTTCTGCGGTAGTCGATGATCGCCTGGGCCTTCACCGGGCCGATACCGCTGAGATTCTCCTGTAGCGCGGCGGCGTTGGCCTTGTTGATATTCACCTTGGCGGCCCAGAGCGGGCTGGCGAGCGTGAGAGACAGGCCGAGCAATAGAATGGTAAGCAGACGGGATGACATCGGATTTCCTCCGTGTGGGAATGGTAAGCGATTGAATAGTCGCTTTATTTCGCCTCCGGTGCAAGTCTGGTGTGTGATCTGATGGTGAGTTCTGAATCGGCGGAAGGGGGTGCTTGCAAGGTTTTTCCTTGGTACTTTCCGGTCAGGCCGTGGAGAAAAGCCTTGATCTTTTGGCGATCCGCGGCGGGAATCTTGCGTCCCAACTGGAACAGGCCCATCAGACGGATGGTTTCGTCCAGTGTCGCGATGGAACCGTTGTGCAGATAGGGCGGCGTGACCGCGACATTACGCAGGCTGGGCACGCGAAACACATGTTTGTCCCGTTTCCGACCGGTCACCCCGAAGCGCCCGAGGTCTCGCGCGGCGAGGCTGTTTGGCGGGATGGGGGTGGCGATGCCGATGCGGGCAAACAGGTTTCCGCCCAGGTTGACGCCCTGGTGACAGGAAATGCAACCATATTGCTTGAATAGTCGATAGCCATCCCGCGCATCCCTGGACAGCGCCTTCTTGTCGCCGAGCAGATAACGATCGAAGGGGGAATCCGGCGTGACCAGCGAGCGTTCGAAGGTGGCCAGCGCATCGGCGAGGTTGTCCTTGGTGATGCCATCGGCATACCGCTCGGCGAAGCGTTTCGGATATTGCGGGTGCTCACGCAGCGCCTGGAGAAAATTTGCCAGTGGCGTATCCAGGCCGTGTATGGAGATGATGCCATTGAGCGCTTCGGGTTCGAGTTCGCTGAACCGGCCGTCCCAGTGCAGATGGAAATTCAGGCTGGTATTGAAGGTGCTTGGCGTATTACGCTTTCGCACATTGCCCTTGCTGTCGTGGGAGAGCGGACTCCAGTTGGTGCCGCCACGGTTCAGGTCGTGACAACTCGCGCAGGCGATGCGTCCGCTGTCCGACAGGCGAATGTCGTGGTAGATCAGCGCGCCGAGTTCGACCTTGCGGCTATCCAGCCCGCTGGCCGGCGGAATCGGTGATACCGGTTTATCTCCGGCAAGCGCGGGCGGGCCGGATAGTAATGCGAGAATGAGCGATATGTAGTGAGGCGACATGAGTGAATGATAACGCCGCTGAGCGGAAAAAGCGGCTCGGCAGAGCCCATTGGTTTCGTGTCAACAGGCCTGACAGGATGTTGAAAAAGTCCGTCCATGGACGGACTTTTTCAACGACGGAACCGGAAAATGCGACTTCCAGGTTCCTTTATTTTCAATGACTTGCAGTCATCGAAAATGGCGGTACCTCCCTGTAGCGCACACAGGCCGTTGAAAAATGCCATTTTTCAACGGCCTGCTAACGTGAAAGTCGGCCGACCACCGACCGCGAGAATGCCATGAATGCGTCCCTGTCGGTCTGGCCGCGACGATACAAGCCCTCGAGGTAGGAAACCATGGCCGAGTCCATGCCCTTTGATCTGCCCGCCGCCTGCGACTCACGACAGCCGCAAGTGTCGAAGCTGGCGCGCTGGAGTGAATTCGCCACGCGCCACCTTCAGTGTGACGAGGGCTTGCTGGCGGCGTTGTGTGCGTCCGACCTGAATGCGCCACGCGCCCTGTCCGGGTACCGGTGGCGTTTTGCCGATTTTCTCTCTCTGGTCGACGACATGGGCACATTACAGCGGACATTGCGGCGTTTCCGCAATCATGAGATGACGCGCATCATCTGGCGTGATCTGAACAGGCTTGCCGATGAGCCAGTGATCATGCGCGAGCTGTCCGATTTGGCTGAATGCTGCGTCGATCTGACCCTGGGCTGGCTCTATCCACGCGCTTGCGAGCGGTTCGGTACGCCGCGCGACAGTGTCGGCGAGGCACAACATCTGCTCGTGCTGGCGATGGGCAAGCTGGGCGCCTGGGAGTTGAACCTGTCGTCGGATATCGATCTGATCTTCGTCTTTCCCGAGAGCGGCGACACGGATGCCGCGCGGCCGATCGCCAATCAGGATTTCTTCACCCGACTGGCGCGTGATCTGGTGAAGGCGCTGTCGCCACGCACTGCCGATGGCTTTGTTTTCCGCGTCGATACTCGCCTGCGGCCGTTCGGCGAGTCCGGCCCGTTGGTATCCAGCTTCGCCGCCCTCGAATCTTATTATGAAGGCCAGGCGCGCACCTGGGAACGCTATGCGATGATCAAGGCGCGGGTCATCGCCGGACCGGAGGCGCCGGCTCGCCAGTTGATGACCATCTTGCGGCCCTTCGTCTATCGCGGCTATGTCGATTTTGGCGTCATTGATTCACTGCGCGCAATGAAACGCTTGATCCAGCGCGAGCTGGAGAAAAAGGGCGCGGATGCGAACATCAAGCTCGGTTGGGGTGGCATCCGCGAGATTGAATTCATCGGCCAGGCATTTCAGTTGATCCATGGCGGGCGTGATAGCCGGTTGCGCGTGCGCCCGATCCTCGATGTGTTGGCGCGTCTTGGCCAGCTCGATATGCTGCCTGCCTATGCCGTCGACGAATTGAGTCAGGCGTATCGATTTCTGCGTCGAATGGAGAACCGCATCCAGGCATGGCGCGACGAGCAGACTCATCGGATCCCGGCCGACGATGCCGGCCGTCAGCGCCTCGCCGAGTCGATGGGATTTGCCGACTGGCCAGACTGCGAACGAGATTTGAACGCCCATCGGCGGCGCGTGCAGGGCTTCTTCGAGCAGGTCTTCGACTCGCCGCAATTGGAGGGCGAAGCGACATCGCGGACGGATGCCGAACCCGATATGCGGGTCGACCACTGGCTGGATGCGAGTGGCGCCGATCCGGCATGGCGCGATGCGTTGCTCGACCTGCTCGGTTCCGCCAGCCTGCGCGCCCAGGGCGAGCATGGCCAGCGCGTCCTGAATAGGTTGCTGCCGCTGTTGCTCGGCGTGGCACGTAGCCAGCGGGTCGAATTGGTGGTGTTTCATCGCCTGCTGGCGTTCGTGCGACAGATCGCCCGGCGGCCTAACTACCTGGAACTGCTGGTCGAAAACCCGCTGGCGATTTCGCAGCTGGTGCAACTGTTCGCCGCCAGTCCGTGGGTTGCCGAGCAACTCAGCCGCCATCCGGTGTTGCTCGACGAATTGCTCGATCCGCGCCGTCTGTATGCGCCGCTGACGC
>JALSSX010000305.1 GCA_026984055.1 Sedimenticola sp.
AACTCGATATCCGGGCAGGCTTGACGGATCTGCTCGACCTCCTCCAATGACAACTCGCGGGACAGGATCACCCGTGTCAGCCCGATCCCTTGCCAGAATTTCACCGTCGCCGCGTTCACGGTATTCGCCTGTACCGACAGGTGAATGGCCATCTCTGGCCAACGTTCTCGCACGATCATGATCAGGCCCGGGTCGGCCATGATCAGCGCATCCGGCGCCATCTCGACGACTGGCCGCATGTCATCGACGAAAGTCTTCAACTTCGCGCCATGTGGCATCAGATTCGTTGCGACGAAGAACTGCTTGCCGTGGCGGTGCGCCTCATCGATGCCGAGACGCAGGTTTTCCTCGCGGAAATCGTTGTTACGCACGCGCAGACTGTAGCGCGGTAGACCGGCGTATACCGCGTCCGCGCCATAGGCAAAGGCATAGCGCATGTTCTTCAGCGTGCCAGCCGGGGAAAGAAGTTCTGGAGTTTTCATGATGGCCCGGGCAAAAAGTGGATTGTAACGCGGATCAAGAGGACAAGAGCCGTCTGTCGAGCGAGGTTTTGCCGTGGGGACAGTGGTTTCATCGACCCATGGTTTTCGCCACTGCCAGCCAAACGGGGGAATGATCGAAATCACCGCCCGCAGGTTATTCGGATTGCAGGCCAAGGCCCGGCCAGAGGCCAGGCTTTGCTGCGGTATCAGTTGTGGAAGTTTCTCATCTGGCTGGGTAGATCGCTGGCTGCGCGACCGAACTCATCACCGACTTCGACCGGATTGGGCACGCTGATGCTGGGTGCTTTCCAACCACCGGGCATTGGTCCCATGCGGCTGGGCGTGTTCAGCATGTCATCCCAGGCGTTGGACATCGAACGTTTCGGATTCGTCGGGTTCATCCAGGCGCCTGGCCCCCCGCCCCAAGGACCGTTATTGCCACCGCCAAACCAGTTACCGGGGCCACCGCCACCCCAGGGCATGCCGCCACCGCCCCAAGGCGCACCACCGCGATTGTAGTAACCGCGAGGTGGCGGTCGTCGGTAGTAACCCCGACCGCCGCCGGGATAGCCCGGGTTCTGACGGGCGTAGCCTCTCGGCGCGGCGGTGCTCCTGGGTGTGACGGCCGGCGCGACCGACGCTGTCTCCGGCGGCGCTGGCGTCGTGGCATGCCGGGTGACCGCTGGCGGCGCGAAGGTGTATTCTCCATCGCTGCTTGCGCTGGCCTGGTCCGCGTTACCCGCCGCCGGCAGGGCGAGCAACAGGGTTGCCGCCAGAATGCTGGACTGTTTGCGCTGAATACTTCTGTTCAATGCTGTCTCCTCGGTGGTTTTTTCATTGCATTGGAGTCGCGGCCAGTCGAACGTCGGATTTAGCGTGCGCGCCATTTCGTTCCCACGTTTGGCTAGCCGTGACGCTATGCTATCTTGAGCATATCGCGTAACGTACCTTCTGGCTATTGGGAAATTTCCCGCATGTGGCGATGCGCTTTTCATTCAGTTCTCATGGCGACGGCCGATAGGATGATGGACGTTGCAACAGAGCAGGAGAAGGCATATGAGCCGCAAAACCGTATTGATCGTCGATGAAGGTCGTTTGGCGCGGATAATGATGAAGGCCGTTATCAAACTGCATCATCTGGATTGGCAGGTATTGGAGGCCGCGAACGCCGCCGATGCCCTGGCCATGGCGGAGAACCGCTGGGTCGATGTGATCGCGATGGACGAGGACGTGCCCGGGGCCAAGAGCTTGGAGTTGGGGCGCCAGTTGCGAGCCAAGCTGCCACACGCGCGGATCTCGTTGATCACGCGTCATATCGCGACCACGCCATTGCCGGAGGCGGCGGATGCCGGGCTGCGCCTGATGCCGAAGCCGTTGACAGATGAACGCATTCGCGAGCTTGTCGACGCAGCGTAGCCCGAACCCGAGGAAAATCGATAGCAAGGCACGCACTCATGGCGTCATATTCCGCGCCAAGCCTGGAAAACCCTATTGCTGTTTTTATTGAGAACGTATTTTTTCAGATAGAGAATCAATAAGTCAGGTGATTCTTTCTGGGGGGGTGATGAAGATGAGGTAGGGGGCAGCGGTTCACAAACGCTTCACACGGCGTTGATGCCCTGCATGATATTTTCTGATAGGCCATCCAACAAGGATATGAGGTTTCCCACGTTTTTTTGAATAGACGTACCATAGTCTTTTTTTAGATAGAGGAATATTGTTAGGTAGAGTGGTATTAACTCTTTAAAGAGTAGGGGGGCGATGCCCGCCACTTCTTTTGAAATATTCAGCAAGTTAGAGAGGGCGGAATGCTTGGGTCTTGGGTCAGATATAAACCTTAGTATTTCTTGATCATCATATTGAAGTACGGATGCTAAAAGGATGCATAAGTCGAATCCGGGTAATGTGATTTTTCCAAAGTCTTCCCAGTCGAAAATGACCAGTTTGGAACCGGATTCAGCGATGTTATTTACGGCAAAATCACCGTGCTGACGTATATGTGGCAGCGATTCGATTTTTCTATTGTCCAGCCAGGGTTTGACAACATTCGCGAATTGAGTGGAGGAGAAATGATCGTACAGCTCATGAATAAAGGCGTTATGCCCATTTTTTGATGTGGCAGCGCCTCGCTTTTCTGTCATGAGCCTGAGAAAGTTGATGATTTCAGGCGTTAGATCCGACTTATCCTTCATCAAGCGACTTGGTGAAAGGACACGGTGGTGAATACCTTCGGTCAGTACGATATCCCAGCCATTTTTTCTTAGAAATCCAATGATATTTGGCGTGTAGTCACCAAAAAGTTCACGTGCTTCCTTGTACAGTTGATATTCTGGGTAGAGGTCATCTATCTCAGTAACCTTGAAATGATAGAATTTATTATCATCGAGAAATGCGTTGAAGAGCAGGCAGCTTCCCGTGGTGAAAATGATATCGAAGGCCAGTTTTTCAGTATGGTCCGTCAATTTTTTTTCAATAAGCAATTCCTCGATTAATTCGATCAAGGTTTTTTTCCCCAAAAGAAAATGGATTCGTCCACGAGGTGTCCAATACCTGTTTCCGCGAGTAAATGCCTTATTGCATAGTGATGCCTACTCACCAATGGAGGCTTCAGGCCAAGGAGTTGTCGTTTTGCGATACTTCGAGATAGTTTCGGTTCGATTTGGAAGGCTCTAATCGGGGCATCCCTGTTGGGAACAAGACCGAACATCCTGATATTGATCAGTCCGGCCTGTTCAGCGACTCTATGACATGAGAAAGCTGACAGAGGGCAATTGTGCGTAGGTGGGGTCATGCCTGCGAATTTCTTGAACCGCCAAGCGGCGCGCCGCAAGACATTTTTTATACTTAATCTGTTTTGTACGCAACCAGCGAGTATGCCTTCGGAAGCGAGAAGGGCGATCAATCTGGCAATGAACCTTTCGGCACTGCTTATCGGGTTGTCGGTCTCCGCTAGTAACGGTAGTTGGTCAAGGGTTCCATGCAATATGATCCGGTCGAAGGTGTTTTTCCCATAGGGTAGATTACCGCGTAAAGTTGCATGATGGATAGTGACATTGCTATCGGAATTACTAGGCCTTGTCTCTGGCAGCGTAGCGTTCGATCGATGCAACACGCAGATGGATCTTTTCTCACCGGGCCAATCGGCTTCGCGCAATAGGGATTGCCCTTCCAGGCAAACCTCCAATGTCTTTCCTGGTGTTGTCACGGGCGGAATGCGATAGAGCGCTCGCGCCCTTTCCATGCCCGGTTCAAAAGGTCTCATTTTCATATCGTTAGATATCAGATACTTTTCTTGCCACGATTATTGTGTCGAGAGAAAATGGCGAGAATATCCGATGGTGGAATATGCTCTCAAGAATGGCGTCATAACGACTGTCTTCCGTTACGTTGTCCAGCCATTTGGGTCGAAGAATCCAGAAGCCAATGGCGCGTTTCGACTCTATCGCGAAACCGTGTTTCTCCAGCAGTTCCTTGAATAACTTGTGGGTCAAGTCGAGTCCTTGATCCGATCCGCGTGCTTTCTGTATTTTATATACGAGTGCGTTGGGGGTTCTGTGATTGTTGGTAATAAAGTATCCTCCTTTTTTTAGCAGCCTGTTTATGGTAGTCAGCGCGGAATCCCTGAGCTCTGGCTGGGCGTTGCCGAAAAAACGAAATGAAGATGCCAGGTCAAACTTTCCGATATCAGTGCCTTCCTGGGTCAAGTCGGCATGAATAAAATTTATGGAAGGATGTTTCTCTCTTGCGGTTTCTAGCATGCTTTCAGAGATGTCCACGCCATTGGCCTTATCCACGTATTTGGAAATGATGCTGGTGATTCGGCCGGTTCCACAAGCGAAGTCGATATAGCTGGATATTTTATTTCTGTCCAGCCGGGCCATGATATGGTTGATATTTTTTTCTTCCCATTTGTGTATGTATGCATCCAGGGGGGCCGATCGAAGGTTTCCATCGTAGTCCTTTCCCTTACTTAGGTGGCTCTCTCGGTAGTCCGTGGATACAGTATCGGGTTCTTTATCTTGCATGAATATTCCTACTCTATGGTCGGCGTAAAAGGAAGCGGTGGTGAATCAAGCGAGGTTATCGGCTGGTATCAAAAAAACTCCATGTGCTGGCCGGCATTTCTCTCCGGAATGACAGGCTCTCGCTTGGTCTTTAAATCAACGAGGATTTTTCCTCGGTTGGAAATATATAGCTACGTGAATCCGAAGCCCGACGCGAAACTCGGGCTAGGAAGGCGTGTCGTGGCTGGGAAAATACAGGCCCGGGAATATCACTGATCCTTCTTGAATTGTCAAGTTTCCACGTAAGGGTATTCAGCGGGCCTTTTGTCGAATCGATGAGCCTGTTCCCGGTGGCTGGTTGTCCGATTCTCACAATGCCAAGCCGCTGAATTGACGTCAATCCGTCACTGGTATGGAATCGCCAATGTCGATACGTTTGGGGATGCGTAAGCGTGTATTGCTGGGCATCTTGCGACAAAGCGCGGTTTATCCGGTATTGCGCATCCCCGCAGCGATGGCGTTGATCGAGCGTAATAGCGGGTCCAGCCATTTCCGCCGCGCTTCTTCCGACAGATTATCATCGCGGTAGTTGCGCAGCAGTTCGAGCTGGATGTGGTTCAATGGATCGAGGTAGGGGTCGCGGCGGCTCAGCGAGAGTTGTAAGAGCGGGGTTTCATCCAGCAGTTGGTGGACGCCGGCGATCTGCATGATCTGTTGCAGGGTCAGGTAGTATTCGTCGCGCACCATGGCATAGAGGGTGTTGGCGGTATGTGGATCGTGACACAGTTGCGCGTATTCACCGGCGATGGTCATCTCGCCCTTGCACAGAGCCATCTGCGCGTTGCCAAGCAGGGCACGGAAGAAGGGCCATTCCTGGTACATCTTCTGGAGTGTCGCGAGGCGCTCGGGTTGTCCCTGACGCCAGGCGGAGAGCGCAGTGCCGATGCCATACCAGGCAGGTAGGGTGTGGCGTGATTGCGCCCAGCCGAAAACCCATGCGATGGCGCGCACGGAGTTTTTCGAGCGATCGCCCTTGCTACGGTGCGAGGGCCGTGAACCGATGTTCATCATGGCAATCTCGCTGACCGGCGTGGCTTCATAGAAGTAGTCGAGGAAGCCATCCGTGTTCTCGGTCAGGTCGCGGAAGCTGATTTCGCCTTGCGCGGCGAGTTCATCGAGTACCGCCAGGTAGTCCTTGCGATCTTCCACGGGTGTCTGGGTCAGGCACTGGCTGGCGATCAGCAGGCCGGTGGCGCCCATCGTCAGTTCATAGACAGCGGTTTCTCGGTTACTGTATTTATAGGTGAGTACTTCGCCTTGTTCGGTGAACTTGATTTGGCCGCGCACGGTACCCGCAGGTTGCGACAGGATGGCTTCGTGGGTCGGACCGCCGCCGCGGCCGACGGTGCCGCCTCGCCCGTGGAACAGGCGGCAGCGGATACCGTAGTCGTCAGCCAGATGGATGATCTTCTTCTGGGTTTCATACAGGTTCCATGCTGAGGCGATGATGCCGCCGTCCTTCGCTGAGTCGGAGTAGCCGAGCATGACCTCTTGCAGGTTGCCAGACGCCTGTAACAGTTGCGCGTAGGTATCGTCCTGGAACAGCAGGTTCAGCACGTCCTCGGTGTGTTCTAGATCCTCGATGGTCTCGAACAGCGGCGAGACGATGATATGGCAGAACCAGCCGTCGTCGTCGCGCCCGGCCAGTCCGGTCAGGCTGGCGAGGAACAGCACCTCCATGATATGACTGGCGGCGTGGGTCATCGAGATTACATAGGCGCCGATGATGCGCCGGCTGATCTGTTCGCGCATCTCGGCGACAACATCGAAGACCTCCAGTACCTGGATGGTGTCATCGGACAGGCCTTCACGCTCGATCCGCTGGTTCTCTGGAATCAGCCGGGCGAGCAACGCGAGTCGTTCCTTCTCATCGATCTGTCGGTAATCGCCAAGACCGAGGCGCGAGATGATCTCCGCGACCGCGCCGCTATGCACTGTGGATTCCTGGCGAATGTCCAGATGGGCAAGAAAGAAGCCGAAGGTCTCGACCAGGCGGATCAGATCCTTGAGTTCGCCATTCGCGGCGGCGCTGTCCTGATGGCTGATCAGTGAGGCATATATCAGGTTTAGGTCGCCGAGCAGTTTGTCCTCGCTGGCGAAGGCCATCGGTGGTAGATCCCATCCCTTGCCTTGTAACGCCTGTTCGATGGCTTGCAGGTTCAGTTCCAGGCGTCGCTTGATGATGAACAGCTTGCGCCGATAGGGCTCGTCGCTGTAGCGTTTTGGATTGTCGCCAAAGAGTTCGGCGAAGCGTTCATTGTCTGCTTCCAGTGAATCACTGAACGCCGGGCTGGGTGTGCAGAACGCGCTGGAATGGGTGACCACGTAGATCAGATCGGCGGCGCGGCGGTGGTATTCCTCGATTGCAGTCTGATAGTGCATTAGCGCTGCTTCGCGGGTTATTTCCGGCGTGACGAAGGGGTTGCCGTCTCGGTCGCTGCCGATCCACGAGCCGAACTTCAGGAAGGGCGGCACGCGCATCGCGTGTAGGTCCGGATCATCACTGTAGGCGCGGTGCAAGGCGCGTTCCATGCGTCGGTAGACTTCGGGCACCGAGTCGAACAGGCTGTCCTTATAGTATTGCAAGCCGTTGCGGATCTCGTTGCATACCTGCAAGCGGTTGGTGCGTACCTCGTTGGTCTCCCACAGGGTGCGGATCTGGATCTGGAGCTGGTCGATGACACGCTGCTTGAAGACCTTGCCCTCGCCGGGCAGATCGAGCTGTTCGCTGGTGACGAAGATGGCGCGCAACTGGTGCATGATGACGCGCCGGCGCGCCTCGGTCGGGTGCGCGGTGAACACTGGATAGTAGCACAGTTCGTTGAGAATGGTGCCGAGTTCGCTAAGTTTTACTCCTTGCTTGTGCATCTCGCGCACGGTGTGGTCGAAAGAACCCTGCCAGAGATCGTCTTCGCGGTTGACGATACGTCGTCGTTGACGATGATGGAAGGATTCCTCGGCAATGTTCACCAACTGGAAATACAGATTGAACGCGCGGGTGATGGCGGTGAGCTGTTCCGGCGACATGCGCGCGATCAATTTGATCAGGCGCTCGCGCTTTATCGGGTCGTCTTCCTTGCGTAGATTAATGAAGCCCTTGCGCAGTTTCTCCAGGATGGAGAACGCATGGGTTCCCTCCTTCTCGCGAAACACATTGCCGAGTAGCATACCCAGTAGCTTCACCTTGCCACGCAGGGCGCGATCGTGTTTCAGGCATTCCTGGACGAAAACGTCATTGGACGACGGCATACGGCTTCTCCGCGAGTAACAAAACCGGCCTATTCTAGCAGATATGAGAATACGTCGCCTGATTCGTGGATGCGCCGGGCAGGTTGACCCGGATGTTTCGCTTGGCCCCGGCATTTCCCGAAGCGGGTTTGGTTCGGGTCATTCAAGTCGATAAAAATCGATTTTATTCAATGTCTTGTGGTGGATTTTGACGAGGCGGACGAAAAGATCCTGGAAAAAGCTGGAATACGATTAGTCCACCTTTTGACTGGCCGTGGCTATACAATGCGGGCTGATTCCAGCGGAAAGCGCGCCCGATGTCCCATTCATTCATACTGCCGTATCAGCCCGATAGCAGCGCCTTGTTCGGGCGTTTCGCCGACGCGCCCTGGGCTGTGTTTCTCGACAGCGGCACGCCAGATGGGCGTCAGGGCCGCTATGACATTCTCAGTGCCTGGCCGGAAAGCCGGATCCGCGCGGATTGGCACGGCTTGACGCTGAGTGATGCCGATGGCGAACGTCGCGTCGATGGCGATTTGTTCTTCTGGCTGCGGCGTCTGCTTGGCCAGTCGCGCCCCGCGCTCGATGGCTTGCCGTTCAGTAGTGGTTTGATCGGTTATCTGGGTTACGATCTCGGCCTGACGCTGGATGGCTTCAAGGCCCGGGAAAAGCCGGGCGATTCGATGCCGCTGGCGGCCTTTGGTCTGTATGCCTGGGCGGTGGTTGTCGATCACCGGCGGTGCGAGTCCCGATTGATCGTGGAGAAGGGCGCGCGCCCTGGCGGATATGCGCCGGCACGCCTGCGTGATTGGCTGGTAGCGGCAAGAGAAACGCGACCACTTGCCGATGCCTGTCTGCCTGGCGGCGCGAGATCGAGCCTGAATCCCACGGAATACCGTCGGCGCTTCGCGCGCATCCAACGCTATATCCATGCCGGCGATTGTTATCAGGTCAACTTCGCGCAACGTTTCGAGACCACCTGTGACGGTGATAGCTGGACGCTCTACCAACGCCTGCGCCAACGCAGCACGCCGCCCTATGCCGCCTATCTGCATCTGCCGTTCGCCGACATCCTGAGCATGTCGCCAGAGCTGTTCTTGAAATCGGTCGATGGCCGGGTGCTGGCGAAGCCGATTAAAGGCACGCGTCCGCGTGGCGAGACATTCGAGGCCGACCAGAAGCTGCGCCAAGCCTTGCTGAACAGCGGGAAGGACCGTGCCGAGAACGTCATGATCGTCGATCTGTTACGCAACGACATCGGCCGGGTTGCCGCGATTGGCTCGGTGGATGTTCCGGAATTGTTCGCCATCGAGAGCTTCAGCAACGTGCATCACCTGGTCAGCAGTGTCACCGGCGAACTGGCCGAGGGCCGGGACGTGTTCGACTTGCTCGAACACAGCTTCCCCGGCGGCTCCATCACTGGCGCGCCGAAGCGCCGCGCGATGGAGATCATCGACGAACTCGAACCAATGCGGCGGGGACTCTACTGTGGTGGCATCGGATATATCGATCGCGGCCGGCGGATGGCGATAAATATCGTCATCCGCACGATGATCCGCCAGCGCGACCGATTGTGGTTCTGGGCCGGCGGCGGCATCGTTGCGGATTCCAAAGCCGGGGAAGAGGCCGCCGAAGTACGGGACAAGGCAGCGGATATGCTGGCGGTGCTGCGTGATGGCTTGTCAATCCGGTGAGAAAAGCGGGCCATGCCCCCTTGTTTTGATGCCTCGATATCGCGTGAAGTCGCCTGTCGGTTACCCGTGACCCGCCCGTGTAGGCTTGGCCCCGGCATAATCCACGGGGAAGGGGCGGTTTCCATTATGAAAAGTCAGGGTCAGCCACTCAATGGCAAATCTATTTGCCGCGATACCCACCACCGAGCAATGCTGCTTTCTCTTGGCCGCCGCTCGCACGCGAACGTTGGCTTTGCGGCTTGGCCCGCGCGCCGGCGGGTTTTCTCCGCGCCGCCTTTGGCGCGTTGCTGTTGCCGGAGGGCTTGCCGCGGTGGCCACCGGCGGCGCGCTTGCGCGGTTGCGACGAACGGCCGCCCTTGCCGTTGCGGCCGTTCTGGATCGGTTCGGCCTTGATATTTGGATCCGGCTCGTAGCCGTCAAGCACGGTGCTCGGGATCTTGCGTTTCAGCAGGCGTTCGATGTCACGCAGCAGCTTGTGCTCATCGATGCACACCAACGAGATCGCTTCGCCCTCATTACCGGCGCGGCCAGTGCGACCGATGCGATGCACGTAGTCCTCCGGCACATTGGGTAACTCGAAGTTCACTACGTGCGGCAATTGGTCGATGTCCAGGCCGCGCGCCGCGATGTCGGTGGCAACGAGTACGCGCACGTCGCCATTTTTGAAGCCGGCCAACGCGCGGGTACGCGCGCCTTGACTCTTGTTGCCATGGATCGCTGCGGCGGTCAGGCCGTCCTTCTCCAACTGTTGCGCAAGCCTGTTGGCGCCGTGCTTGGTGCGCGTGAACACGAGTACCTGGCGCCAGTTCTGCTCGCCGATCAGATGGCTGAGCAACTCGCGCTTGCGACCCTTGTCCACTGGATATACGATTTGTTCGATGCGCTCGGCGGTGGTGTTGCGCTGCGCCACCTCGATCAGCTCGGGGTTGTTCAGCAGGCGGTTGGCAAGCTGCTTGATGTCGCTGGAGAAGGTTGCCGAGAACAGCAGATTCTGTCGCGATGCATTGCTCGGTAGCAAAGCCAACACCTTACGGATATCGTGGATGAACCCCATGTCGAGCATGCGGTCGGCCTCGTCAAGCACGAGGATCTCGATTTGCGACAGATCGACGGTCTTTTGGTTGGCGTGGTCCAGCAGGCGGCCCGGCGTTGCGACGAGGATATCGACGCCACGTCGTAGCTTGTCGATCTGGGGGTTGATCTTCACGCCACCGAATACCACGGCGGATCGCAGCGGCAGGTGGCGGCCGTAGGTCTCGATGCTCTCGGCGACCTGGGCGGCTAGCTCGCGGGTCGGGGTCAGTACCAGGGTACGCGGCGCGCGACGGCCTTTCGCTGCCGGCCTCTCGCTGAGGCGCTGTAGCAATGGAAGGGTGAAGCCCGCTGTCTTGCCGGTGCCGGTCTGGGCTCCGGCCATGACATCCTTGCCTTCGAGGATAACGGGAATTGCCTTGCGTTGAATGGGCGTGGGTTCAGTATAGCCCTGGTCGCTGATCGCGCGCAGGAGTTCGGCCGACAGGCCGAGGGAATCAAATGACATATTGTTCTATTACTCTGGTGTTGCCTTCCCTATTGGCGGCAATACGCCGAGGGAGCCGGTCCAGGCTGAATAAGGAATTCTTTGAAAACGGGAAGCCCATAACCCGGATAGGGTGGGGCGAACGGCTCAAGATTCTCCGGCGGAGTCGCTTTGTATCACAGACCACCGCGATGGGCGCTAACCGGTTGGGCGCCACAGGAAGCGGCAGTGTAACAGAATCAGCGCGATGCCGTGGGCATTATTGTTAGTCGCGGCCAGCCGAAGGTCGGAATGATAGCACGCCGCCGTTGGTTCCATGGTCTAATCGATCCGATGGTTCGATCGCCGAAGCAATGAAGAGAAGATGATGAGCACGAAAACCATCTGGGTCGATGCCGATGCCTGTCCGAGGGCCGTCAAGGAAATTCTCTACCGAGCGGCGGAAAGAAAAGGCATGACGCTGATTCTGGTAGCCAATCAGGCGTTGCGGACGCCGCCGTCCCGGCACATCCGCTCGGTCCAGGTCGGCGCAGGTTTCGATGTCGCCGACAACTATATCGCGCAACACATATCGCCGGGGGATCTCGTGATCACTGCGGACATTCCGCTTGCTGCCGAGGTGGTCGAGAAGGGCGCCCTGGCACTGAATCCACGCGGCGATCTGTACACTGAGGAGAATATCCGCCAGCGACTGAACATGCGCGATTTCATGGACACCCTGCGCGCCAGTGGCGTGGATACTGGCGGACCGGCATCGTTCAGCCAGGCCGACAGGCGAGAATTCGCCAATCAACTGGATCGTCTGCTGGCGCAACGATGAAAGCCCGCAACGGCGGTCTGCGTTATGGCTGAGTTGCGGTCATGCTGCATTAAAGCATGGCGGTATCGATCATCGGCCTGTACTTCCTTCGGCTCTCTCCATGACCGGATGGGCCGCTCAGTCGAGCACCGGCCCCGCATCCCCGATCGCGGCTTCGGTCTCATCGGCAAAATGCTTGAAATTCTCCTGGAACAAGCGTGCCACCTTGCGCGCCTTCTCTGCATGGGCGCGTGCATCGCCCCAGGCGCTCGCGGGTTGTAGCACCTTGTCCGGCACGCCGGGGCAATGGCTTGGCACCGCAACCTGGAAGATCGGGTCAGGCATCATCGGCACATCGTCCAGCTCGCCATGCAGCGCGGCGTTCAGCATCGCGCGGGTGTGATGGATATCCATGCGCTGGCCAATGCCGCATGGCCCGCCGGACCAGCCGGTGTTGATCAACCAGCAGCGTACCTTGTGCCGCCGGATCTTCTCGCCTAGCAACTTACCGTAGAATGCCTGATGCAGCGGCATGAAGGGCGCGCCGAAGCAGGCGCTGAAAGTGGCTTGCGGCTCGGTGATGCCGGCCTCGGTGCCCGCCACCTTGGCAGTATAGCCAGACAGAAAATGATACATCGCCTGTTCCGGTGTTAGGCGGGATACCGGCGGTAGCACGCCGAAGGCATCACAGGTCAGCATGACAATATCGCGTGGATGACCGCCGACGCCGGGGTAGATCGCGTTCGGGATATGCGTGATCGGGTAGGAGGCGCGGGTATTCTCCGTCAATCTGTCGTCGTTCAGGTCCAGCCGCCGGTGGCGCGCGTCCATGCCGACGTTTTCCAGGATGGTGCCGAACATGCGTGTCGTGGCGAAGATCAGCGGTTCGTGTTCCTCAGAAAGATCGATGACCTTGGCATAGCAGCCGCCCTCCAGATTGAACACGCCATGCTCGCCCCAGCCGTGTTCATCGTCGCCGATCAACTTGCGTGTCGGGTCAGCCGACAACGTCGTCTTGCCGGTGCCTGACAGGCCGAAGAACACCGCCACATCGCCGTTGTCCGCCATGTTGGCCGAGGCATGCATACTCATCACGCCCTGTTTCGGCAAGAGATGATTCATTACCGAGAATACCGACTTCTTGATTTCGCCAGCATAGCGCGTACCGCCGATCAGAATCAGCCGGCGGCTGAAGTTCAGTACGATGAAGGCCTCGGAGTGGGTGCCGTCGATGGACGGCATCGCGCGTAACTCTGGCACATGCAACAGGGTGAAACGCGGTTCGTCCGCAGCCAGCTTGCGACCGAGGTTCTCCGGCCGGATGAACATGTTCCGGGCGAATAGCGAATGCCAGGCATGTTGGGTAATGACGCGCACCGGTAATTCGTAGTCGGGGTCCGCGCCGGCCAGCCCGTCGGTCACAAAGATCTCGTCGCCGTCGAGAAAATCACAGGCGCGCTGGAACAGTCGCTCGAAGCGTTCCGGTGTCATCGGCTGGTTGATACTTCCCCACTCGACATCGTCGTGAGTCACCTCGTCGTCGACGATATATTTGTCGTTCGGCGCGCGTCCGGTAAAGGTGCCGGTGCGCGTCACCAGCGGCCCAAGGTGCGCGAGGCGCGCCTCGCGCCGGCGTATCGCCGCCTCGTAGAGCTGCGCCGAAGAGAGATTCCAATGGATGCTTTCGATATTGCGCAGACCGATGTCGGCAAGGCAACGTTCCAGCAGATCCACATCACTGTTATCCGTTTCTATCACAGGCATGATGACCGCTCGATTGCATGGGTGACAGTTGCCGCTACGGGAGATTGAGGCCCGGAGAAGCATTCGCTCCTGAATATACCCATTTGACTGAGGAAAAAATTGATCTGTCTCATAAATACGGATGGCGGGATCGGGTAGTGTCGTCCGTTCGAGGGTGTCGATTCGGCGACGACAGAGGCCCGGGGATGAAGTCCTGTCACTCAACTGACAGCAGGCAGGGTCCATGCCGAGGCACACTTTCCACCCATAATGACAGTTGCGGTCGTCTGGCCGCGTGGAGGCGAGGATGAAACGCAATACCCTGGTCGCGATGCTGCGCGATATGCTGCTGGCGCGCGCTTTCGAAGAGCGCGCCGCGCGCGAGTACACGCGGGGGAATATCGCCGGCTTTCTGCATCTGTATCCCGGCGAGGAGGCGGTCGCGGTCGGTGTATTGCATGCGGCCGAACCGAGTGACTATGTAGTCAGCACCTATCGCGAGCATGTACATGCGCTGGTGCGCGGCGTGCCGCCCGGGAAGGTCATGGCGGAGCTGTTCGGGCGCAGGGACGGGTGTAGTGGCGGCATGGGCGGCTCGATGCATCTGTTCGATCGCGAGCGACGCTTCATGGGGGGCTACGCCATTGTCGGCGAAACCTATCCAGTGTCCATCGGCATTGCCTATGGCATCGCGATGCGCGAGCTGCCCGAGGCGGTGATCTGCTTCTTCGGCGACGGCGCGGTGAACCAGGGTACCTTTCACGAGTCGCTGAACATGGCGGCGCTATGGAAACTGCCGGTACTCTTCGTCTGTGAGAACAATCGCTATCAGATCGGCACCGAGATCCATCGTCATTCCGCCGTCACCGAAGTCTACAAGCGCGCCTGTGGTTACCGTATCCCGGCGGAACGCATCAATGGCATGGATGTGATGGATGTCTACAAGGCGACCCAATCGGCTCTGCAACGTATTCGAGAGGGCACCGGCCCACAGTTTCTGGAGATCGAGACCTATCGCTTCCGCGGCCACTCGATGGCCGACCCCGGCAGCTATCGGCCGAAGGTCGAGGTACAGGCGTTTCAGGATGAAGACCCGGTGACCGTGGTGCTCGAAGAGACCGTGCCGGACTACCCCAGCGCGGAACATCTCAGCGCAATCGGCAAGGACAATATCGAGCACCTCAGCGGACATATCCACCGCGAGGGTTTTTTGAGCGCCGATCAAGTGGAACGGATGCGCCGGGAGATTGCCGACACGGTAGAGAATGCCGTGCAGTTCGCGTTGAACAGCCCCGAGCCGAGCATGACTGATGCCTTGGCCGCGCTGCATTCCAACCGTGGCCAGGAGGTATTGATCTGATGGCGAGCGAAGTCCTGCTGTGGCAAGCATTGAACCAGGCAATGGATGTCGAGATGGAAGCCGACGACAGCGTGTTCACCTTTGGCGAGGATGTCGCGCTGTATGGTGGCAGTTATCGAGTCACCGAGAACCTGTACGCCAAGTACGGCGAATGGCGGGTGCGCGACACGCCGATATCCGAAGGCAGCTTCACCGGCCTGGGCGTTGGCGCGGCGATGATCGGCCTGCGACCGGTGGTCGAGATCATGACAGTCAATTTCGCCTTGTTGGCGCTGGATGCGATCATCAACATGGCGGCGAAGATTCCGTTCATGTCCGGCGGTCAGTTCCCGATGCCGCTGGTGGTGCGCATGCCCGGCGGCGTCGCCAAGCAGCTCGCCGCGCAGCATTCGCAGCGTTTGGAACACACCTTGATGAATGTTCCCGGGTTGCGCATCGCGACGCCCGCCACGCCGCAGGATGCCTGGTGGCAACTGCGCCAGGCGATCCAGAGCAACGAGCCGATCATCCTGCTGGAGCATGAGTTGTTGTATTTCAGCAAGGGCAAACTGGATACCGCAATGGAGGCGATACCGATGCATCGCGCTGTGGTGCGACGCGAGGGCCGCGACCTGACCCTGATCAGCTATTCGCGGACCTCGCTATTGGCTTGGCAGGCAGCCGATCGCCTCGCCGCCGAGGGCATCGAGGCCGAGGTCATCGACCTGCGCGGTCTGAGTCCGATTGACTGGGATACCTGTGCCGCGTCGCTCGGTAAGACCCATCGCCTGCTGGTCGTCGAGGAGGATTGCGGCTTCGCCGGCGCGGGCGCGGAGATTGCCGCGACCCTGGCCGAACGCTGCTTTTATGATCTGGATGCTCCAGTGCGTCGTCACGCCGGGCTGGATATCCCGACACCATACAATGGCACGCTGGAAGCGGCCAGCATTCCGACCGTCTCCAGCATCATGGCGGCCGCCCGACAATTGGCTCTTGAGGGAGTAGACGCGTGAAAAAAGAACCCATAACCCTGCCTGTCCTCTCCGACACCATGGAAACCGGCCATTTGGCGCGTTGGCTGAAGTCGGTCGGGGACCCGGTGAAAAAGGGAGATGTACTTGCGGAGGTCGAATCCGACAAGGCGATGATGGAGGTCGAGGCCTTCGAAGATGGCTACCTGGCCGGTCCGCTGGCCCGGGCGGGCAGCGATATTCCGGTGCGCACCGTGATTGGCTATATCGTTGATTCGCCACCCGATGGCGCCGCGTCCGAGTCGCCCTCAGCGACTCCAGAAGCCGTGCCAGCGCCCGCTCCGAAGCCAGACGCCGCGTTAACGCCGGCTACCAAATCTGAGTCCCCGGTGTCCACAACCGTGCCTCCCACGCCGCAATCGACCGGGCATGGAAAGGCGCCATCGCGGCCGGATTCGCGTGTCAACGTCACACCTTATGCCCGCGGCTTGGCGAATGAACTCGATGTGGATCTGGCGAACGTCAAACCGGGTTCTGATGGCGTGATACGCGCCGCCCAGATCATTGCGGCGGCGATGCAAGGTCCGTCACCGGATCTCGATGCTGGACCGGCATGGCACTACAAGCTGCTGACACCGATGCATCGCGCGGTCGCGGAGAATATGGTCGCGACGCTGTCCACGCCGACCTTCCGCGTGTCCAGCCAGTTGTCCATCGATACCTTGCGCCATGCGGCGAGGGAAGCCAGGCGATCGCTGAGCCTGTTACTTGCCAGGGCGCTGGCGCTGAGTGTGCGGGAACACCCGCGCTTCAACGAGGTCTACACGCCCGCCGCGCTGGTGGTGCGCGAGCGCGTCGATGTCGGTATTGCGGTGGACGTGCCCGGCGGGCTGCTGGTGACCCCGGTGATTCGCGATGCGGCGGGCCGGCCGATCACGGAGCTGGCCGAGGATTGGCGTATCCTGAAGGAAAAACTGGACAAGCAACGTCTGGTGCCGGAAGACTACACGGGCGCGACAGTGTACCTGTCCAATCTCGGGTTGTTCGACGTGGTCAGCGATTTCGATGCCATCGTTCCCTTGGGCGCGGCGGCGATACTTGCGGTGGGCGCGGCGCATGAAGGACTTGCGCGCTTTACCCTGAGTTGCGATCACCGGGTGGTCTATGGCGCCGATGCGGCGCGTTTCATGCAAACGTTTGCCGGCCTGCTGATGAATCCTGGAGATTGGTTGGAATGAAAACGGATTACGATTTTCTCGTCATCGGCGGTGGTCCCGGTGGCACGCCAGCCGCGATGGCGCTGGCCACCGCCGGCAAGCGGGTACTGCTTGTCGAGAAGGGCGATGGGTTGGGCGGCACCTGTCTGTTCGAGGGCTGCATCCCATCGAAGATCCTGCGTGAATCAGCCCGCCGGCTGCGCGAGATACGCGAGGCGATGGGCTTCGGTCTGTGTTTGCCGAGCCTGGACGTCCATATCGACTGGTACGCCATTCAACAGCGCAAGCGCGCGATACTGCAACGCCGGAGCGCGGCGGCGCTTGCGCGCGTGGAGAACCTCCCCACCCTGGAGCTGATGTTCGGCAAGGCCAGTTTGCTCGATGCCACGTACGCGGCCTTGCGCACCGAACAAGGCGAGATGCGCGAGATCGGCTTTCAACAGGCGATCATCGCGACCGGTTCAGTTGCGTCGCGACCGCCGATACCGGGTATCGAACATCATCGCGTGCTCGACAGCTCGGCCATCCTGGATATCGACCGGATACCCCAGCGCTTGGCGATCATCGGCGGTGGTCCCATCGGCGTCGAACTCGGGCAGGTGTTCAACACCCTTGGCTCCGAGGTCGTCCTGTTGGAAGCCGCGTCAGCGATACTCGGCCCGGTCGATCAGGAACTGGCCAAGCGGCTGGAGCAGCGCATGCTCGCGGACGGCATCGATATCGTCACCGATTGCGCGATACAGCGAGTTTCGAACACTGGCGGCGGGGTGTTCGTCGAATACCAGGATAGCAACGGGAAGTCGTTCCATCACTTCTGCGAGACGGTATTGTTGGTGACTGGACGCCAGCCCAATGTCGATGGGCTTGGCCTGGAGAACACCCGGATACGGCACGGCCGGCATGGCATAGAGGTCGATGAACGACTGTGCACCGATGAGGTGAACATCCACGCCGTCGGCGATGTCATCGGCCAGCCGATGTTCGCCCACTGGGCAACCGCGCAGGGTCTCGCCCTGGCGCAAAATCTGCTCGGTCAGGCCGTGCCGTTTCCGGACAGGAACGATAACAGCGCGGTGATCTTCAGCGAGCCGGAGATCGGCATGGTCGGCATGACCGAGGCGCGGGCACGAAGCGAGGGCGTCGCCTTCGAAGTCGCGCGTTACGATTATGCTCAGGACGCGCGCGCGCAGGTTGCCGGACAGAATGGTGGCCTGCTGAAGATTCTCTACGAGCGTAAGAGCCATCGTGTGATCGGCGTGCATGCGCTCGTCGAAGGCGCCGACGATCTGATGGGCGAGGCCGCGTTGGCGGTAAAGGCCGGCGTATCACTGGAGACCATCGCCGCTGGCATCCATCCGCATCCGACACTGACCGAGTCCTTCGCCCAGGCGGCGAGGGCGGCGTTGGCTGGCGTTATGAAGTGATCCGCGCGGATGGGATGGAAACCCGCGATCACTCGGTGGATGCGGGTTCGACGCGGGGGCGAGTGCAAGAGCAACACAACGATAGCGTAAAAATCGTCCGTTTTCGGCGTCCCGCAGCCGAACCACGGGCAACCGTTCATAATCCGGGCGGGTTCCGATCATTGTCGTGGAAATAGACTGGAGCGAGTTCGAGCGACGCTGGATGCGGCACGCGTTGTCGTTGGCGGGGCGTGCCGCCGGAGAGGACGAGGTACCGGTCGGCGCGGTGCTGGTGCGTGACGACGGGATCATCGGCGAGGGCTGGAACCGGCCTATCGGTCTGCATGATCCAAGTGCGCATGCCGAGATTCAGGCGTTACGCGCGGCCGGTGAGCGGGAGCGCAATTACCGGCTGCCCGGGACGACGCTGTATGTGACGCTGGAGCCGTGCCCGATGTGTGCCGGGGCGATCGTGCATGCGCGTATCGCTCGGGTGGTGTTCGCGGCGAGTGATCCGCGTGGCGGTGCCGCCGGCAGTGTCTTCGATCTGTTGCCAAGCGATGTGCGTTTCAACCACCGTGTCGAGGCGACAGGCGGCTTGCTGGCCGATGAGGCTGGCGAGATGCTGCGCGAGTTCTTCCGCGACAGACGGCGCTGAGTGTCGTCCATCGTCACCCGGAGTCGGGCTTGATCTGGCGCGCCGAGTGGTTACCCGGGCTGTTTGCCAAACCGGGTACGGAAATCCCGCTTGATATCAGCTATCTTCTGGCTGGCGCACAGCTCCTGGCCGGATAGGGTGTTCTTGCACTGAATATCCAGAAACAGGGTAGCGCCGGGCAGACTCTTCTCGCGGATGCGCGAAACCGTGATACTCACATCGACGCCGCGTTTGGGGGTCTTGGTGGCGATAATACGCTCGCCGAGGATCTGGATCGGCGTGGTCGCATACTGACGAACGAAAGCCTCCATGCCTTGCCAGCGTCGGTCGCAATCGGGCTTGCTCGTACAACGAACGATATTGTCCAGCCAAACGTTGCGCGTGCTCTGTTCCACGACGGCGTTCTGGTTACGTACCTCGGCGATCTTCTTGAAACGTTCGATATCGCGCGCATAGCGGGAAAATATCTCGTCCTTGCTCCGCTCACGGCGTAGAATCGCGGCATAGGTGGCCCGGATTTCGTTGCGCAACTGGGCGATATTGGCCAGATAGCGCTTGCTGACGGCCTCGCCGCGCTTTTCCAATTCCGCGGCATTGTCCTGCATCTGTTCCAGGCGTTGCTTGGTGCGCTTGATGTTACCGCGATCGACCGCGATCATGCTGTCGATGGTGGCGATCTTGCCATCGCGCGTCAGTTGAATGTCGTCCACGCTGCGGAAGGTGCGCAGTAGCACGCGGTCCTCGGCTTTCTGCTTTTCGATCAGGCGCCGCTGTTCCTCGCGGAGTTTCTGAATGCGTTTGTCGCGGGCGATCTCCTCGGCGGTTTTCGCTCTTTCCACCTTGTTGACGGTGACGCCATGGGCGTCGAGTTCCTCGTGACTTTTCTTGACGTACTTCGGTGGCAGGCGATCGGTATAGTGTACCGTGCCGCCCTCATCGACCCAGCGATACAAGCGGGCGTTTGCGCACGGCAGGAGCGCCAGTATCAGCAGGCAACCAAGGATGAAAGTCGCTAATCTATTCATGGGCATGCGTAATCTTCTTTCCCAATACGATGACATCCATCGAAGTATACTGTGACTGATCAATTTCTGCTGTTCCTGATTTCGCTGTTGGCCAATCTGTTCTCGGCGTTGTCGGGTGGCGGTGCCGGCTTGTTGCAGCTTCCGGCGTTGATCTTCCTGGGTTTGCCGTTTTCGGTCGCGTTGGCGACACACAAGCTGGCGTCGGTCGCGCTGGGTGTCGGCGCGACGCTGCGCTATACCCGGGAACAGCCGCTGGAACGCCGCTCGGTAGGGTTCATTCTGGCCTGTGGTATACCAGGCGTGATTCTCGGCGCCAGTTTGGTGCTGAATCTGGATGGCCGTGTTGCCGAGATCCTACTCGGCGGGTTGACCGTCTGCCTGGGTATCTATTCGGTGCTGAATCCCGGGTTAGGGCGGCAGCGACGTTCATTGCACCATGACCGCGCCGGCCTGCTGGTCGGTGGCGGCGTTTTGTTTCTGATCGGCTTATTGAATGGCTCCTTGACCTCCGGCACCGGATTGTTCGTGACGCTGTGGCTGGTGCGTTGGTTCGGCTTCGACTACAAGCTGGCGGTGACCTACACCCTGGTGCTGGTCGGCATGTTCTGGAACGGCGCTGGCGCCATCACGCTCGGCCTGCTCGGTGAGATCCGTTGGGGTTGGATGCCGGCGCTGATCGCCGGTTCGCTGTTCGGCGGCTACTTGGGCGCGCATCTGGCCATCGTGAAGGGCAACCGGCTGATCAAGCGGGCGTTCGAGACGGTCACCTTTCTCGTCGGGCTGAAGCTGCTTATCGGTTGACGCCGTACTCGGCGCGATAGGCGAGAATCCGTTCAACGGCTGTCCTTTGATCCGGCTGTTCTCGCAGATAGGCGATCAGACCCTCCAGACCGACGATGGAGGCCACCGGGATGCCATAATCGGCTTCGACCTCCTCGATGGCGGAACGTTCGTCCTTGCCGCGTTCCTGGCGATCCAGCGCGATGACCACGCCTGCCGGGGTGGCCTGGTTGACGGCGATGATATCCAGGGACTCGCGTACCGAGGTGCCCGCGGAGATCACATCGTCGATGATCAGGACTTTTCGGTCTTTCAATGGGTGGCCGACGATCACGCCGCCCTCGCCATGATCCTTTGCCTCCTTGCGGTTGAAGGCGTAGGGCAGGTTGCGATGATGGTGCTCGGCCAACGCGGCGGCGGTGACCGCCGCGAGCGGAATACCTTTATAGGCTGGACCGTAGATCAGGTCGAAATCGATCTTCGAATCGACGATCGTTTGCGCGTAGTAGCGCCCGAGCCTGGCCAGCGCCGCGCCGTTGTCGAACAGGCCAGCGTTGAAGAAATACGGGCTGATCCGGCCGGATTTCAGCGTGAACTCGCCAAGGCGCAATACCTGTTGGCGCAAGGAGAAATCGATGAATTCGCGTTGGTAGTCGTGCATGTTGGAGTCCCGGTGGATACTGTCTGGCGACATTGTTCACACCACAAAGCGATTAGGCAAGCGGCATATGGGTATAATCCGCGCTTCTTCGTTATCATGCGACAGGTCTTCGATGCGGGTTATCACGTTGAACGTCAATGGCATACGCGCCGCTGGACGCAAGGGTTTCTTCGACTGGCTGGCCGGGCGGGATGCCGATTTCGTCTGCCTGCAAGAACTGAAGGCGCAGCCTTTCCAGATCAGCGATGCCTTGTATCATCCGAATGGCTATCATTGTTACTACCACGCGGCAGAGCGCAAGGGCTATAGTGGCGTCGGCCTGTATTGCCGGAATAAACCGAATCGCGTGTTGCATGGCATCGGCTGGGAGGATGTCGATCGCGAAGGCCGTTATATCGAGGCCCAGTACAGGGGCTTCTCAATCGTTTCGCTGTATCTGCATTCCGGCTCCTCCAGCGAGGAACGCCAAGCGTTGAAGTTCGATTTCATGGAACGTTTCATGCCGTTTCTGCGCAAGCTGCGTCGCCGACGCCGCGAGTATATCCTCTGTGGCGACTGGAATATCGCGCACAAGGAGATCGACTTGAAGAACTGGCGTGGTAATCGCAAGAATTCCGGTTTTCTACCCAAGGAACGGGCCTGGATGGATGAACTTTTCGGTCGCACGGGATTCGTCGACGCCTTTCGCGAGGTCAATCCGGAGGCTGATCAGTACACTTGGTGGTCGAACCGAGGGCAGGCCTGGGCGAAGAACGTCGGTTGGCGCATCGATTATCAGGTGGTCACGCCGGGACTCCGCGACACCATTCGTTCGGCGTCGATCTACAGGGATGAGCGCTTCTCCGATCACGCGCCGCTGATCATGGACTACGATTACGCGCTGACCAGCCCATGACGATACACAAGAAGAATTGGCGCGAGGTGCTCGGCGCATTGCTCAGTGGACGCATGTTGGTGGCCTTCATCATGGGCTTCGCCTCAGGTCTGCCGTTGCTGCTGATCGGATCGCTGTTGCAGGCATGGATGAAGGAGAGCGGCGTCGATCTGTCTACCATCGGTTTGTTCGCGCTGGTCGGTCTGCCGTACACGCTGAAGTTCGTCTGGGCGCCACTGATGGACCGCTATGTGCCTCCCTTCCTCGGTCGACGACGTGGCTGGCTGTTTGTCTGGCAGGCATGCCTGGCCGCGTCGATCGCGTTGTTGGCATTCTCCGATCCCGGGCACCATCTGTTGGCGGCGGCGTTGGCCTCGCTGCTACTGAGCTTCTTCTCGGCCAGCCAGGATATCGTCATCGATGCCTATCGACGTGAATCCCTTGCCGACGACGAGCAGGGCATGGGCGCCTCGTTGTATGTCGGCGGTTACCGGGTCGGCATGTTGCTGGCTTCCGGAGGTGGCTTGATACTCGCCGATCTGATCGGCTATTCCGGCACCTATCTATTGATGTCGGCTTCGATGCTGGCCTGCGTGATCGCGACATTGCTGAGTTCGGAGCCAGAGCTGGAGTTTGGCACACCGAGCAGCCTGCGGGCCGCCGTTGTCGAACCCTTCCTCGAATACTTCCGGCGTCCATACGCGATCGCGATCCTGCTGTTCATCCTGCTTTACAAGATTGGCGACATCATGGCCAGTCAGATGACCACGCCGTTCTATCTGGATCTGGGATTCAGCAAGACCGAGATCGGCGCGATCGTAAAGTTGTTCGGTTTCTGGGCGACCATTGCGGGTACATTGGTCGGTGGCTTGATGCTGATGCGTATCGGATTGTTCGCCGGGCTGATCGGCTTTGGCGTGTTGCAGGGTGTGTCGACCGCCGGATTTGCCTGGCTGACCACCATCGGGCACGTGGATTGGGCGCTGGCGGCGGTCGTCACGCTGGAAAACTTCAGTGGCGGGCTGGGCACGGCGGCCTATATCGGTTTCATGGCAAGCTTGACGAACAAGCGCTTCACCGCCACCCAGTATGCCTTGCTCACCAGCTTCATGGGCATGCCGCGCATCTTTGCCGCCGCGCCGACCGGTTATATGGTCGAGTCCATGGGCTGGGCGACCTTCTTTCTCTTTTGTGCATCGATCGCCGTCCCCGGGCTGCTACTCCTTTATTGGCTGCGCCAGCGGGATCGCGGTGTATTGTTCCGGTGATCCTCCCATGAATGAACCCAGCTATATTGCGGCCTTGCTGGCCGGCTTCTTTGGCGGCGTGCATTGCGTCGGCATGTGTGGCGGCATCGTCGGCGCATTGAGTATCGGTACGGATGCCAGCGCCGGGCGGCGCCGGGCGCTGCGCCTGCAACTCGGCTACAACCTCGGCCGGATCATCAGCTATACCCTTGCCGGCGCGATAGCCGGTGGTATCGGTTTGTTGCTAGCCCGGCAGCAAAACGGTTTCGAGGCGCAGAGGTTGCTCTATCTGCTGGCCGCCGTGATGACGCTGCTGATGGGACTCTATCTGGGTGGTTGGTTGAATCTGTTACGGCGTATCGAACAAGCGGGCGGTTTTCTGTGGCGGCGTATCGAACCCCTGGGCCGGCGTTTTCTACCGGTGCGTGGTTTCTTCCAGGCGATCGTGCTCGGCCTGGTTTGGGGCTGGCTGCCATGCGGGCTGGTCTACAGCGTGTTGATCTGGTCGCTGTCGGCCGGAAGCGCGCCGCATGGCGCGCTACTGATGTTGAGTTTTGGCCTCGGCACCTTGCCGAATCTGCTGTTGATGGGCGTGGTCGCGGCGCGCATGCGTGAATTCACACATATCCCATGGGTGCGCCATCTCGCCGGTGGTGCGGTCATACTGATGTCAGTGTATATGTTTTGGCAGGCGTTCGGTTGATGCCATCCCTGGCGAGTCCGATGTCGCGCCCTCAGCTGGTGAAGAATTCCTGACTCAACTTTGCGATATAGGGTTTGCGTTCACCCGGCAGCCATACCTCGATGGTGAACTTCAGCGTCTCTTCATTGTTAATGCGGAAATCGCCAATGTAATAGATGGCGTTGTCCTCACGGATCTCGCGCATCGGGATCGTTTTCGTCTGACCATTCAGATTGGCCGCGAATACACGTACATGCGCGGGCACCGCCTGGCCGGTCGTGCCTGGTATGTTCTTGATGATGCTGACATTCAGCATGCCGCGGCTCTTGCTGCGCTGGATATGGTAGGCACGCGCGACATCCTTTGGCAGCATGTCCGTGGTCAGCGCATTGTGATGGATGGTATAGCCGTTCGCGGCCGTGCTGTTTTCAGCAAGGACCGGCAGGCCAGCCAACAACAGTAACAGGCCGGTTACTATGATGCCAATACGTTTCTTCATGGTCACTCCTCGGTTGAATCGAATATCAGCAGGGCAGAGGACGCATGGCCGGCCCCCTGTCTGTCCAATCAATATAGACCATGACGAGCGGAATTCTATTTCGGGAAAACCCGCAATCCAACTGGCTGTTGAAAAAAGCCTGGGGGATGTTTGCATCCGTGCCGGTCAAGTCAGCCTGAACGAGGGGGAGGCCGTGTTTCGAGGCGCTGGGCAGAGAAACCGAGACCGATCTGTTCTGAATATTCGACTCTGGCGCCGGAAGCTTGTCCTATTGATCGTGGTCAATGTTTGACTCGAAACCCCATGATCTAATTCCATTATCTTTTATCTTTTCATAGCGTGATGTAGGAGACAGACATGGAGCTTTGGAACCAGCTTTTCGGTGACTGGGTGGGAATCTTGTCCTTCCTCGTTATTGCTTTCATCATCGGTATGTTCGGCTTTTTTCTGGTCATGTTCATCGGCAAGTCCGGGGAAAAGCCGAAGGAGTAAGGCGGGTTATCCTAAAACCGTCATCTCCATGGCGCTGATGGGGCGTAAGCAGGATGCGGATGCGTTCAAGTCGGACTCAGTGCTGGCGGGTGACGATATAACGGGCGATGCCGCGTAGAGCCTCGCCTGGCGCTCCAAAGCCTTCGAGGCTGCGCAGCGCGTCGTCGATCAGGCGGGCTGCCATCTCGTGCGCGGCGCCCAGACCGATCAGCGCTGGATACGAGGGCTTGTCGCCACGTTGATCTTTTCCCGAGGTTTTTCCCAGTTTTTCGGTTTCTCCCTCGACATCCAGAATGTCATCATGAACCTGAAAGGCCAGTCCAATGCATTTCGCATAGTGGTTGAGCTGCTTCACCGAGGCCGCATCGGCGCCGGCGGCCAGCGTGGCCATGCGCACGCTGGAACAGATTAAGGCGCCAGTCTTGTGGATGTGCATGTTCTCCAGCTCGGGCAGTTCCAGTTCCGCGCCGATTGCGTCGATGTCCAGCTGCTGGCCGCCAGCCATGCCGCGCGATCCGGCCGCGTGGCCGAGTGTCTCGACCATCCGCAGGCGCACACTGGCTGGAATCATCTCATGGCTCGATGCCGCCAGGACATGGAAGGCCAATGATTGCAAGGCGTCGCCAACCAGGATGGCGGTTGCCTCGCCGAAGGCGACATGGCAGCTGGGTTGGCCATGGCGTAGTGCGTCATCGTCCATCGCCGGCAGATCGTCATGCACCAGTGAATAGGCATGGATCAGCTCAACCGCCGCGGCGGGCGCGTCGAGCAGCGCGATATCGCTTCCCAGGCACGCGCCAGTGGCATAGGTGAGCAGTGGACGAATGCGCTTGCCGCCACCGAGTACCGCATGGCGCATCGCTTCGTGGAGCCGTTCCGGCAGAATCTCCGCACCTGGCAGCAGCCTGTCCAGGTAGCATTCGACACGTCGTTGATGGCTGGCGAGGAATTCATCGAAGCTTTCACTCGTCATGCTCGAAGTCCTCGGGTTCGCTGTCCTCGGACAAGGGTTCACTGAGTTTCTGAACCTTCTGCTCCGCCATCTCCAACGCTTGTTGGGTGACGCGCGTTAGCGCGATGCCTTTTTCGAAGGTCTTCAACGATTGGTCGAGTGTCAGCTTGCCCGATTCCAGTTGCTCGACGATTGTTTCGAGTTCGGCGATGGCTTCCTCGAAGCTGGGTTGTTTCTTTCTGGCCATCAGATCTCGGATGCTTGTTGGGGGGCGTTGCCGATGTAGTTGGCTGGCGTGAGGGTTTTCAAACGGACTTTCTCGTCGTCGGGAATCGCCAAGCTGTCGATGAAGCGAGCCAGGCCCTCGGGATCGATGCGTTGCCCACGCGTCAGTTCCTTGAGTTTTTCGTAGGGTTTTTCGATGCCATGGCGGCGCATGACGGTCTGAATCGGCTCGGCAAGCACCTCCCAGTTGGCATCGAGGTCGGCGAGCATTGCCGCGCTATTGGCTTCCAGCTTGCCGATACCACGGATGACCGAAGCCAGCGCGATCAGTGTGTGCCCAAAACCGACACCCAGGTTACGCAGCACGGTGGAATCGGTCAGGTCGCGCTGCCAGCGAGATACCGGCAGCTTCGTCGCCAGATGGCTGAACAAGGCGTTGGCGACGCCCAGATTGCCCTCGGCGTTCTCGAAGTCGATGGGATTAACCTTGTGTGGCATGGTTGATGAACCGACCTCGCCGGCGACGGTGCGTTGCTTGAAGTAGCCAAGCGAGATATACCCCCAGACGTCGCGCGTGAAGTCGATCAGGATGGTGTTGCAGCGCGCGACTGCATCGAACAGTTCGGCGATATAGTCGTGCGGTTCGATCTGAATGGTGTAGGGGTTCCAGACGATGCCCAATGAGGTGACAAAATCCCGCGCGTGAGCGCTCCAGTCGATATGTGGGTATGCGGCGATATGCGCATTGTAGTTACCCGTGGCGCCATTGATCTTGCCGAGAATCTCGACGTTTGCAATCTGCTGGCGTTGCCGGCGCAGGCGGTGGACGACATTTGCCATTTCCTTGCCGAGTGTCGTCGGTGACGCCGGCTGTCCGTGGGTGCGCGACAGCATGGGCTGCTCGGCATGCGTGTGCGCAAGAGCCTGGATGGCGTCGATGGCCTTGTCCAGTTGTGGTAGCAGGATCTCGTCGCGCCCACGCGTCAGCATCAGCGCGTGCGACAGGTTGTTGATATCCTCGGAGGTGCAGGCGAAATGCAGAAATTCACCTATCTTCTCCAGTTCTGCGTTGCCGCTGATCTGTTCCTTCAGGAAATACTCGACCGCTTTCACATCGTGATTGGTCTCGCGTTCGATCTCCTTCACGCGGCGCGCGTGACTCTCATGGAAATCGGTGGCAATGGTATCCAGCAGCTTGTTCGCTGGCTCGCTGAGCGCTGGCACCTCGGTGATGGCCACATGCGCGGCCAGCGATTGCAGCCAGCGGACCTCGATCAACACGCGATGGCGGATCAGGCCGAATTCGCTGAAGATCGGACGCAGCACCTGGGTGGCGCGGGCGTAGCGGCCATCGATGGGTGAAACCGCAGTGAGTGGGGAGAGTTCCATGATTCGTTCCTCAGTCCGTTGCCAGTTTGCGTAGTACGTACTGCAGAATGCCGCCGTTGCGGTAGTACTCCACCTCCTGCGGCGTGTCGATGCGCACGCGCGCCTGGAAACGCTTCCGCTCGTCATTCGGCGCGGTGGCGGTGACATCGACCGTCTTTGCCGAACCGTCGTCGAGACCGCTGATGTCGAAGGTCTCTGTGCCATCCAGGCCGAGAGAGGCGGCGCTGTCGCCGGCATTGAACTGTAACGGGAGTATGCCCATGCAGACCAGATTGGTGCGATGGATGCGTTCGTAGCTTTCGGCGATGACGGCGCGCACGCCAAGCAGTAGCGGTCCTTTCGCTGCCCAATCGCGTGATGAGCCAGAGCCATACTCCTTGCCAGCGATGACGATGCACGCGATGTCATCGTCACGATAGCGCATCGCGGCATCATAGATGCTCAACGGCTCGCCGGACGGCTGATGCAGGGTGACGCCGCCCTCGGTGCCGGGCGCTATCCGATTGCGCAAGCGGATATTCGCGAAGGTGCCGCGCATCATCACCTCGTGATTGCCGCGCCGCGACCCATAGGAGTTGAAGTCGCCCGGAGATACGCCATGTTCCTGAAGATAGCGGCCCGCCGGGCTGTCTGCCTTGATAGCACCGGCCGGGGAGATGTGGTC